>NZ_JBHZAH010000165.1:0-8551 GCF_042754225.1 Rhodococcus sp. NPDC059234 | reverse complement strand
GCCTTTCCGGTGGCCGGAGCCACCGGAAAGGCGCACGGGTCGAAAGGCATTACTTCGAGTACAGCTCCACGATCAGCTGCTCCTGGAGCGGCACGTCGATCTGCGCGCGCTCCGGCTCCTGGTGGACCAGGACGCGGAGGCGACCCGGAACAACCTGCAGCCAACCCGGAACCGGGCGGTCGCCGACGGTCTCGCGGGCAACCTGGAACGGCAGCGTGCTCAGCGACTTCTCCTTGACATCGATGATGTCGTACTGGGAGACGCGGTAGCTGGGGATGTCGACCTTCTTGTTGTTCACGAGAAGGTGACCGTGGCTCACGAGCTGACGAGCCTGACGACGGGTACGAGCCAGGCCGGCGCGGTACACGACGTTGTCGAGACGGGTCTCGAGGATGCGCAGCAGGTTCTCGCCGGTCTTACCCGGGCGACGCACCGCTTCCTTGTAGTAGCGGACGAACTGCTTCTCCATGACGCCGTAGGTGAAGCGGGCCTTCTGCTTCTCCTGCAGCTGGAGCAGGTACTCGCTCTCCTTGATCCGCGCGCGGCCGTGCTGGCCCGGCGGGTAGGGGCGACGCTCGAACGCCTGGTCGCCTCCAACGAGGTCGACGCGCAGACGACGCGACTTGCGGGTGATGGGGCCGGTATAACGTGCCATTTTCTAAACCTTTCCTTCCCGCTAGACCCGACGCCGCTTGGGCGGACGGCAGCCGTTGTGCGGCTGAGGGGTGACATCGGAGATGGTGCCGACCTCGAGGCCAGCAGCCTGCAGCGAGCGGATCGCGGTCTCGCGTCCCGAGCCGGGGCCCTTGACGAAGACGTCGACCTTCTTCACGCCGTGCTCCTGCGCCTTGCGGGCAGCGTTCTCGGCGGCCAGCTGAGCGGCGAACGGGGTCGACTTACGCGAACCCTTGAAGCCCACGTGGCCCGACGACGCCCAGGAGATGACGTTGCCGGCCGGGTCCGTGATGGACACGATCGTGTTGTTGAAGGTGCTCTTGATGTGAGCGGCACCGTGCGGGACGTTCTTCTTGTCCCTGCGACGCGCCTTCTGGGTCTTCTTCGGACCGGTGCTACGTGACTTAGGGGGCATTACTTCTTCTTCTTCCCTGCGATCGTGCGCTTCGGGCCCTTACGGGTACGAGCGTTGGTCTTGGTGCGCTGTCCACGCACGGGCAGACCACGACGGTGGCGCAGGCCCTGGTAGCAGCCGATCTCGATCTTGCGACGGATGTCGGCCTGCACCTCGCGGCGGAGGTCACCCTCGACCTTGAGGGACTCCTCGATGTACTCGCGGAGCTTGGTCAGGTCCTCGTCCGTGAGGTCCTTGCTGCGCAGGTCCGGGTTGACACCCGTCGCTGCCAGGATCTCCTTGGAGCGGGTACGGCCAACGCCGTAGATGTAGGTCAGTGCGATCTCCATGCGCTTTTCGCGAGGAAGATCAACACCTGCGAGACGTGCCATGTGGCATTCCTATCGGTGTGCGGAGGTCTGCTCCCAGTCCATCCCCTGTGCCATCCGAAAGTCAGACTCCGGATACGTCTTTCAACTAACTCAGTGGGGCCCCGGCCTCCGTGCCGGGGGTAGACCTACGCCTGCCGGTGGACTCGAGAGTCCGATGGCCGTGGACGTCGGCTGGTGCTGGAAGGTCTTCTTTGCTTGTTGCCAAGCCGATCCGAAAAGCTGTGATCTAGCCCTGACGCTGCTTGTGACGCAGGTTGTCGCAGATCACCATGACCCGACCGTTACGACGGATCACCTTGCACTTTTCGCAGATCTTCTTGACGCTCGGCTGAACCTTCACGTCTGTCTAATCTCCTGTGTGTCGCCCACCGGGGGTGGACATGGGTCTCCCAGACCAGGAGTGGTCCGGGAAGTGCGTTACTTGTACCGGTAGACGATGCGACCGCGAGAAAGGTCGTAGGGCGAGAGCTCTACGACGACACGGTCTTCCGGCAGGATGCGAATGTAGTGCTGACGCATCTTGCCGCTGATGTGCGCGAGGACCTTGTGGCCGTTCTCGAGCTCAATGCGAAACATTGCATTGGGCAGCGGTTCGACTACGCGTCCCTCGACCTCGATGGCTCCGTCTTTCTTAGCCATATCCTCCGCGATCCGTTGGTGGGCATCGTTCTCCGTTACGGTGGTGCACGCGCGTGAAAGAACCGGGCGAGCGGCACCTCGGGCGACCGAGGTCTCCGAGAACAGCAAACGACCGGTACGCAGGGCGCACCGTTGATCTATCCTACCGGAGTTCTCCCACCAGGCCAAATGCGGCCCGCCGCGAAAGGAACCCCCCGCGTGCGTGCCGTCGTCCAGCGTGTGACCTCCGCGTCCGTCGAGGTGGACGGCCGGACGGTCGCACGCATCGACCCGGACGGCCAGGGACTGCTGGTCCTGCTCGGCGTCGGCCACGACGACGACCCCTCGGTCGCGAGCGCCCTCGCCGCGAAGGTGTGGAGGCTGCGGATCTTCGACAGCGAGTCGAAGGACCCTCGCGGTGGCGAGCGGTCCGCGTCCGACATCGACGCACCGATCCTGGTCGTCAGCCAGTTCACCCTGCTGGCCGACACCCGAAAGAGCCGGCGCCCGTCCTGGTCCGCCGCCGCGCCGCGGACGGTCGCCGAGCCGCTGGTCGACGCGTTCGCCGAGGCACTGCGGGCGCTCGGCGCGACGGTCGAGACCGGCCACTTCGGTGCCCACATGCGGGTCGCCTCGGTCAACGACGGCCCGGTCACCCTCCTGCTGGAGTCCTGACGGCCGCGAGGCCACACGACGAACGGGCACCCTCGGCCGGGATGGCCGTGGATGCCCGTTCGGGTGTCGAAACTGTCTAAGGACGCAGCGTCAGGATCCGCGGACCGTCCTCGGTGACCGCGACGGTGTGCTCCCAGTGCGCGGCGCGCGAGCCGTCGATGGTCACGACCGTCCAGTCGTCGTCGAGCACCTCGGTCTCGGTGGTCCCGAGAGTCAGCATCGGCTCGATGGCGAGCACCGACCCGACCACCAGCTCCGGACCCCTGCCCGGCTTGCCCTCGTTCGCGAGGAACGGGTCCATGTGCATCTCACGACCGATGCCGTGGCCGCCGTAGCCGTCCACGATGCCGTAGCTGCGGCCGTGGGCACTCTCGGCGGCGCGGGTGCCGAGTTCGATCGCGTGCGAGACGTCCGTCAACCGGTTGCCCGGCAGCATCGCCTTGATTCCCGCGTCCATCGACAGTCGGGTGGCCTCGCTGAGGTCGCGGTCGGCGTCGGAGATCTCGCCGACCCCGAAGGTCCACGCGGAATCGCCGTGCCAGCCGTCGAGGATCGCGCCGCAGTCGATCGACACCAGATCGCCCTCGGCGAGGATGTCGTCGGCCGACGGGATGCCGTGCACCACACGATCATTGACCGACGAGCAGATCGAGCCGGTGAAGCCGTGATAGCCCAGGAAGGACGGGACGGCGCCCGCATCCCGAATGGTCTGCTCCGCGATCCGGTCGAGTTCGAGCGTGCTCACCCCGGGCTTCGCGGCCGCGCGCACCGCGACCAGGGTCGCGCCGACGATCGCGCCCGCCGCTGCCATCGCGTCCAGTTCACCGGCGGAGCGGAACGGAACGACCTTCTTGCGACGAAACCCCACGGTGACCTCTTACTTGCCGAGCGCAGCGAGCGCGCGGGCGTTGACCTCGTCGACTGCACCGACGGCGTCGACGGTCACGATGCTGCCCGCGTAGTGGTCGAGCAGCGGCGCGGTCTCTTCGCGGTAGACGCGCATCCGGTTCCGGATGACGTCCTCCGTGTCGTCGGCGCGGCCTCTCGCCAGCATCCGCTCGACGACAACCTCGTCGTCGACGTCGAAGGCGAGCACGCCGTCGAGCTTGGCGTTCAGGCCGGCGAGGATGTCCTCCAGCGCCTGGGCCTGGTCCACGGTGCGCGGGAAACCGTCGAGCAGGAAGCCGTTCACCGCGTCCGGCTCGGAGACCCGTGCCTTGACCATGTTGTTGGTGATCTCGCTGGGCACCAGATCGCCGGCGTCCAGGTACTTCTTCGCCTCGAGGCCGAGCGCGGTCTGCTGCCCGATGTTCGCGCGGAAGAGGTCGCCCGTCGAGATGTGCGGAACGCCGAGCTTCTCCGAGAGGATGGCGGCCTGAGTGCCCTTGCCGGCACCGGGAGGACCAAGGAGGACGAGTCTCACTTGAGGAACCCTTCGTAGTTGCGCTGCATGAGTTGGCTTTCGATCTGTTTCACGGTGTCGAGGCCAACACTGACCATAATCAGGACCGCGGTACCGCCGAACGGCAGGTTCTGCGCTCCCCCCGAGTTACCGATGTCGAGGAACAGGTTCGGCAGGACGGCGATCGTGCCGAGGTAGATCGCGCCGGGCAGGGTGATGCGGCTGAGCACGTAGTTCAGGTAGTCCGCAGTCGGACGCCCGGGCCGGATGCCGGGGATGAACCCACCGAACTTCTTCATCTCGTCCGCGCGTTCCTCGGGGTTGAACGTGATCGCGACGTAGAAGTAGGTGAAGAAGACGATGAGCGAGAAGTAGATGAGGATGTAGACCGGGTTCGCCGGGTTCACCAGGTACTGCTGGATGAGCTTCTGCCACCAACTCGGGTCGGTCGCCGTGCTCGCACCGGTCAGCTGGGCGATCAGGTTCGGCAGGTACAGCAGCGACGACGCGAAGATCACCGGGATGACGCCGGCCTGGTTGACCTTGAGCGGCAGGTACGTCGACGAGCCGCCGTACATCTTCCGCCCGACCATCCGCTTGGCGTACTGCACCGGGATGCGGCGCTGGCCCTGCTCGACGAACACGACACCGGCGATGATCGCGAGGGCCGCGAGGCACACGAGGCCGAACACCAGGCCGCCGCGGCTGTCGAGGATGCTCTTGCCCTCAGACGGGATGCGCGAGGCGATACCGGCGAAGATCAGGAGCGACATGCCGTTGCCGACGCCGCGCTCGGTGATCAGCTCGCCGAACCACATCACCATGGCCGCACCGGCGGTCATGACGAGCACGATGATGACCAGGCCGAAGATGGACTGGTCCGCGATGATCTCCTGCTGGCAGCCCTGCAGCAGCTGGCCGCGGGCGGCCAGCGCGACAATGCCGGTCGACTGCAGGATGGCCAGCGCGACCGAGAGGTAACGCGTGTACTGCGTCATCTTCGCCTGGCCCGACTGGCCCTCCTTCTGGAGTTCCTCGAACCTGGGGATGACCACGGTGAGCAGCTGCACGATGATGCTCGCCGTGATGTACGGCATGATGCCGATCGCGAACACCGACAGCTGCAGCAGCGCGCCGCCGGAGAACAGGTTGATCAGCGAGTAGATGCCCGCCGACTCACCGCCCGAGACCTGGTCGATACACGCCTTGACGTTCGAGTAGTCGACGCCCGGCGAGGGCAGGTGGGCACCGAAGCGGTAGAGCGCGATGATCCCGAGAGTAAAGAGGATCTTCCGCCTCAGGTCTGGAGTCCTGAGGGCCGAGACGAAGGCGGAAAGCAAAGATCCTCCTGGGCACGACGGGGTGATTGTGAGCGGAAGTGCTCGACGGTGCAATGAACGCTAGAACTTTAGCAGTGGCCCCCGAGCAAACAGTCGGGCAATGCCACATTGGTGCACAACGCAAGTGCATCTGGCCGCAAGACAGATGGCCGCAGCACCACCCGTGAGGGCTGTACTGCGGCCATCGTGTCCTGTCAGAGCCTGATCACAGCTCGGTGGCGGTGCCACCTGCAGCGACGATCTTCTCCTTGGCGGATCCGGTGAACTTGTCCACGGTGACCTGAACGGCAACCGTGAGCTCGCCGTCGCCGAGAACCTTGACGAGCTGGTTCTTGCGAACCGCGCCGGCCTCGACGAGCTCGGCAACGCCAATCGTTCCACCGTTGGGGAACAGTCGGGCGATGTCGCCCACGTTGACGACCTGGTACTCGGTCCGGAACGGGTTCTTGAATCCCTTGAGCTTGGGCAGACGCATGTGCAGCGGCATCTGTCCACCCTCGAAGGCGGCGGACACGTTCTTGCGGGCCTTGGTGCCCTTCGTGCCACGACCGGCGGTCTTGCCCTTCGAGCCTTCACCGCGACCGACGCGAGTCTTGTCGGTCTTGGAGCCCGGCGCGGGGCGGAGGTGGTGCAGCTTGATGGTCATGGTTAGACCTCCTCAACTGTGACGAGGTGGCGAACCACGTTGATCAGACCGCGGTTCTGAGCGTTGTCCTCACGGACAACGGTCTGACGAATGCCCTTCAGGCCGAGCGTCCGCAGGCTGTCGCGCTGGTTCTGCTTGGTCCCGATCGAGCTCTTGACCTGGGTGACCTTCAGTTCGGCCATGATCAGACTCCCTGTCCCGCACGTGCACGCAGCATGCCGGCCGGGGCAACGTCCTCGAGCGGCAGACCGCGACGAGCGGCCACCTCCTCCGGACGCTGCAGACCCTTGAGGGCGGCAACAGTTGCATGCACGACGTTGATCGCGTTGTCGCTACCGAGCGACTTGGCGAGGATGTCGTGGACGCCCGCGCACTCGAGCACGGCGCGCACCGCACCACCGGCGATCACACCGGTACCCGGGCTGGCCGGACGCAGCATGACGACGCCAGCCGCTGCCTCGCCCTGAACCGGGTGGGTGATGGTGTTGCCGATGAGGGGAACGCGGAAGAAGCCCTTGCGAGCCTCCTCGACACCCTTCTGGATGGCCGCGGGAACTTCCTTGGCCTTGCCGTAGCCGACGCCGACGAGTCCGTTGCCGTCGCCCACGATCACCAGGGCGGTGAAGCTGAAGCGCCGACCACCCTTGACGACCTTCGACACGCGGTTGATCGCGACAACGCGCTCGAGGTGGTCCGACTTCGGGGCCGACTGGCCGCCGCGACGATCGTCACGGCCGCCGCCACGACGGTCGCCGCCGCCACGGTTGTCCCCGGTGTTGGGGCCATTCTGTCCGGCGGGTCCGCTGCCGCCGTCACGCCTCTGACGTCCCGGCATCAGACTGTCCTTCCATTCGTGAGCTTCATCATCAGAACTTCAACCCGCTTTCGCGAGCGGCGTCCGCCAGGGCCGCAATGCGACCGTGGTAGCCGTGTCCGCCGTGGTCGAAGACGACGGCCTCGACGCCGGCGGCCTTCGCGCGCTCGGCGATCAGCTGACCGACCTTCGCGCTGAGGGTCTTCTTGTCGCCCTCGGCCGCACGCAGGTCCGCCTCGGTGGTCGACGCCGCGGCCAGGGTACGGCCGGCGAGGTCGTCCACGAGCTGGACGTGGATGTGGCGCGAGGAGCGGTTCACGACCAGGCGGGGACGCTCGGGCGTGCCGGAGACCTTCTTGCGCAGACGGAAGTGACGACGCGTCTTCGCGAGACGACGCGTGGTGGACGCATCCTTGCCCAGCGGGATCCGCTTGGCTTTCTGGTTTGCAGTCTGACTCATATCACTTACCCGTCTTTCCGACCTTGCGGCGGATCTGCTCACCCTCGTAGCGAACGCCCTTGCCCTTGTACGGGTCGGGACGACGCAGACGACGGATGTTGGCCGAGATCTGGCCGACCTTCTGCTTGTCGATGCCGGAGACCGAGAAGCGGGTGGGCGTCTCGACTGCGAAGGTGATGCCCTCCGGCGCCTCGATCGGCACGGGGTGGCTGTAGCCCAGCGCGAACTCGAGGTCCTTGCCCTTGAGTGCGACGCGGTAGCCGACGCCGTGGATCTCCATCTTGGTGGTGTAGCCCTCGGTCACACCGGTGATGAGGTTCGCGACCAGGGTGCGCGACAGACCGTGCAGCGCGCGGCTGCGACGCTCGTCGTCGGGACGGGTGACCAGCAGGGCACCGTCCTCGCCCTTGGCGATTGCGATCGGCTCGGCGATGGTCAGCGACAGGGTGCCCTTGGGACCCTTGACCGACACGTCCTGGCCGTCGATGTTGACGTCAACGCCCGCGGGGACGGTGACCGGAATCTTTCCAATACGCGACATTGTGGTGGCCTCCCTTACCAGACGTAGGCGAGGACTTCGCCGCCCACGCCCTGCTTGGCCGCCTGACGGTCGGTGAGCAGGCCAGTGGACGTGGAGATGATCGCCACGCCCAGACCGCCGAGGACCTTGGGCAGATTGGTGGACTTCGCGTAAACCCGGAGACCGGGCTTGGAAACGCGCCGGACACCCGCGAGGCTGCGCTCACGGCTGGGTCCGTACTTCAGGTCGACGATGAGGGTCTTGCCCACCTCGGCGTCCTCGGTGCGGAAGTCGGAGATGTAGCCCTCGCGCTTGAGGATCTCGGCGATGTTCGCCTTGATCTTCGAGTGGGGAAGCTTCACCTCATCGTGGTACGCCGAATTGGCGTTGCGCAGACGCGTCAAGAAGTCTGCGATGGGGTCAGTCATGGTCATGAGGTTGACCTGAACCTTTCTCGCCACGGTTCCCTCTGCTGTTGCCAGCGCAGGCCTATCGCGAAGTGGGTCTTTCCATTTCCCGGCCCGAGGTTACGAACCGGAAGTGTGTGTGCCGGGAAACCGGCTGAGGCTCCGGCGTGAGCCGGAGCCTCTTCGGTCACCAGGAGCTCTTGCGAAC
>NZ_JBHZAH010000164.1:0-8651 GCF_042754225.1 Rhodococcus sp. NPDC059234 | reverse complement strand
CCTGGGGAGGCGGCCCTCGTCGGGTGCGCCGAGGGCCGTCGACCCCGTCACGCCTCCGAGCGCACGGTGGGCTAGAGCTTGATCATCGGCACGCCGCCGATCAGCATCAGGCGCACCTTGCCTGCCGAGCCGAAATCGACGGTCACCGTCGCCGTGGTGCCCGCGCCCTTGGTCTCGAGCACCGTGCCGAGGCCGTACTTGTCGTGGCTCACGCGGTCCCCGACGGCGAGCACCAGGTGGTTGTTGCGAGCGCGGGGAGCGCCGAAACTCGGCGTCGACGCCTCGGCCCGGCCGCCGCCCCCGTAACCGCCGCCGCCGTAGCCCTGTCCGCCGTAGCCCTGTCCGCCGCGGAACCGGCCGCCGCCGATGGCGCCACCGGCCCCCGGTCCGGGATCCTCCCGGCGCCAGTGCACCAGGTCCGAGGGGATCTCCTGCAGGAAGCGCGATTCGGGGTTGGTGATCGGCTGCCCCCAGGCCGAGCGCATGACGGCGCGCGTCACGTAGAGCCGGTGCCGAGCCCGGGTGATGCCGACGTACGCCAGCCGCCGTTCCTCGGACAACTCCGCCGGGTCGCCGAGCGCCCGCATGTGCGGGAACTGGCCGTCCTCCCAACCGGTGACGAACACCACCGGGAACTCCAGGCCCTTCGCCGTGTGCAGGGTCATCAGCGTGACGACGCCGTCGCCGTTGTCGGGCAGCTGGTCCGAGTCCGCCACCAACGACACCCGCTCGAGGAACGCGGCCAGCGACCCCGGATCCGGATCGCCCTCCCCCGGGTTGTCGTCGTCCTCCCCCGCCGCGGCGAGCGCGCCCTCGAGGCCCTCGTCGACCTCGTCCTCGATGCCCGCCGCATTGCGCGCGTCGGAGCTGAATTCGCGAGCGACGCTGACCAACTCGTTGAGGTTGTCCAGACGCGCGCCGTCCTGCGGGTCACTGCTGGCCTCGAGCTCGGCGCGGTAACCGGTCCTGTCGAGCACCGCCTCGACGACCTCGCCGATGTCGATCAGGCCCGTGTCGTCCGGCTGCATGCTCGCGCGGATCTCGTCCATCATCTCGGCGAACGCCGCGATCGCCTTCTGCGAGCGGGTGTTCAGCAGCGGGACGCTGCCCTCGGCCGCGTCGCGCAGCGCCGCCGCGAACCCGATACCGCGCTGCTCCGCGTGCACCGCGACGCACGCTTCCGCACGGTCGCCGATGCCGCGTCGCGGGGTGTTGAGGATGCGTCGGAGGCTGACCGTGTCGTCCGGGTTCGCCAGCACTCGCAGGTAGGCGACGATGTCGCGCACCTCCTTGCGCTCGTAGAAGCGCACCCCGCCGACCACCTTGTAGGGCAGTCCCAGCCGGATGAAGATCTCCTCGAGCGCACGCGAGGAGTTGTTGGTGCGGTAGAACACCGCGACGTCACCGAACTTCGCGTCGCCGTTGTCGACCAGCTTGTCGATCTCCGAAGCCACGAACGACGCCTCGTCGTGCTCGTTGTCGGCGACGTAGCCGGTGATCAGCTCGCCCTCCCCGGAGTCCGTCCACAGCCGCTTCTCGCGGCGTCCGGTGTTGCGGGAGATCACCGCGTTGGCGGCCGAGAGGATGTTCTGGGTGGAGCGGTAGTTCTGCTCGAGCAGGATGGTCGTGGCGTCCGGGTAGTCCCGCTCGAACTCCTCGATGTTGCGGATCGTCGCCCCGCGGAAGGCATAGATGGACTGGTCCGCGTCACCGACCACGCACAGCTCCGACGGCGACACCGGACCGCCGTCCTCGTCGCCGACGAGGGTGCGCACGAGCACGTACTGCGCGTGGTTGGTGTCCTGGTACTCGTCGACCAGCACGTGCCGGAACCGGCGACGGTAGTACTCGGCGACCTGCGGGTGCCGCTGCAGCAGCCCGACCGTTTCGCCGATCAGGTCGTCGAAGTCCATCGCGTTCGCCGCGCGCAGCCTCGCCTGGTAGTGGCCGTACACCTTCGCCACCAGCCGGACCAGCTCGTTCGGATCCTTGTCGGCGTCCGCGGCGGCCTGCTCCGGGTCGATCAGCTCGTTTTTGAGGTTCGAGATGTGGGTGGACAGCAGCCGGGCCGAGTACCGCTTGACGTCGATCTCGAGGTCCTTGGAGATCATCGTCAGCAGCCGCCGCGAGTCGTCCGCGTCGTAGATGGTGAAGTTCGAGTTCAATCCCGGCAGCAACGCCGCCTGCATGCGCAGGATCCGGACGCAGCTGGAGTGGAACGTCGAGACCCACATGCTGTTCGCACGCGGGCCGACCAGCTGCGCGACCCGCTCACGCATCTCCGCGGCGGCCTTGTTGGTGAACGTGATCGCGAGGATCTGTCCGGGCGCGACATCACGCTCGGCGAGCAGGTACGCGATCCGGCGGGTCAGCACCGCCGTCTTTCCCGACCCGGCGCCCGCCACGATCAGGAGCGGGGAGCCGGTGTGCACGACGGCCTCGCGCTGGTGCGGGTTGAGTCCGTCGAGGAGTGCTGCCGAGGACGTGCGGGACGGTGCCCCCACCAAACCTGCGTGAGCTGCTGCTGAGAATGTGTTCATCGCACCCCAACGCTACCGCCGGGCACCGACAGCGACGCTCGCGGCGTGGCCCGCCCACGTACCCGAGCGTGGCCGCACCACGGGGTCCGTGGCAAAATGGACGCATGCTCAGTGTCGACCTTCGCCATGGCTGGCGATTTTTTTACGGGTACCGGACTCCGGTGCCCGTGGCCTGAACATCCCACGAGCCCCGCGGTCCGCTTCTGCGATCCGGGGCTTTTTCGTGAGAAGGGCCTGGATCGGGTAACGACCCGCGGGACCGAGAACGATCCAAGAACTGACACGAGGAGAAGCACATGGGTGCCCCCACTTCGCCGAACAACGCTTCGAACGAGGCCGTGCCGGCCGAGGCGACGACCGCTGCCGACCTGCCCGCCAGCGAGGCCGAGATCAACGAGCTCCGCAAGGAGATCGATCGGCTCGACGCGGAGATCCTCGCCGCGATCAAGCGGCGCAGCGAGGTCTCGCAGATCATCGGCCGCACCCGGATGGCCTCGGGCGGGCCGCGGCTGGTGCACAGCCGCGAGATGAAGGTCCTCGAGCGCTTCAGCGAGCTCGGCCAGGAGGGCCACACACTGGCCATGCTCCTGCTGCGGCTCGGCCGCGGGCGCCTCGGTCACTGACGGCAACCGGCCGTTCGGTCAGCCGGTCGACGACCTGCCGCCAGCGTGGCCCGAGCGCCAGCTCGAGATGTAAGTCGTCGATCGCCGTGGCGCGCACGATGACCGCGAGTTCGTCGGTGGTGCGACCCGCCGCGGTGTGCCAGGCCGCACACGCGGACGTCGATCCGAAGACATGCAACACCAGTTGTCCGAGCCCGCGGCTGGGCGCCGTTTGCCGCACAGCGTGCGCGATCAGGTGGCGACGCGCCGACAGCGTCAGCGCGGACCTGGTCCACAGGTGGCGGTCGATGTAGTCGGCAGCCAAGCCGGGCGCTATCGCCAGAGACGTGAGCGCGTCGCGGTGTGCGGACATGGTCATCGGCGCGTCTCGTTTCAGAATTGCGGATACGGCAGGGGGCTGCTCCGGTCCAGATCGACACGGACCGGTTTGCCGAGTTGCGGAAAGGCCCGCTGCGCGCAGGCCGGACGATCGCACACCTTGCATCCGGCGCCGATCGGGACCGGGGTGGCGGGGTCGTCGAGCTGAAGGCCGCGCGAGTAGACGAGCTTGGCGGCATGCCCGACGTCGCACCCGAGCCCGATCGCGAAGTTCTGTTCCGGTGCAAGATATCCACCCCCACCGCTGCGGGTTGTTCGGGCGATCCACAGGTAGGTCCGTCCGTCCGGCATCTGCGCGACCTGGGTGAGCACGCGGTCCGGGTATGCGAAGGCCTCGTGCACCACCCACAGCGGACAGCTGCCCCCGACCCGCGAGAAGTGAAATGCCGTGGCGGACTGTCGTTTCGAAATGTTCCCGGCCCGATCCGTGCGGACGAAGAAGAACGGCACGCCGCGATGGCCGGGGCGTTGCAGCGTGGACAGCCGGTGGCAGATCGTCTCGAATCCCACTTCGAACTTCGATCCGAGCAGGTCGATGTCGTACCGCAGGGACTCTGCGGCGCGCAGGAACTCGGTGTACGGCAGAATCAGCGCACCCGCGAAGTAGTTCGCCAACCCGATCCGCGCCAGCGCCGCCGATTCCGCACTGAGCGAATCATCTTCGGCGACAATCGAATCGATCAGCTTCGCATGTTCGAGGAAGGCGAGCTGGGTCGCCATCTGAAAGGCTCGCTGCCCCGGAGTCAGGCGCCGGGCGATCGCCAGTGTCCGCTCGCGCGGATCGTACACACGCTTGGGTCCGAGCGGCAGTCCGTCACCGGCCTCCGGGTCGTCGGTTCGAATCTGGACCGACACGTCGTACTCCGCACGCAGCAACTCCGCGAGCTGCAGGTCCATCGCACCGACGCGCAGACCTCGACCGACGAACAGGTCCTCGGCCGCCGTGTCGAGCTCGGGGATGTGGTTGCGCCGGTCGTAGAAGAAGTCTCGCACTGCCTCGTAGGGCATCGGAGCGCGATCGGTACCGATCGGCTCACCACCGGACAGTTGCGCTGAGAACTGCTCGATCTGGTCGTTTGCCGAGTACAGGCGCCGGTGCAGCGCCACCAGCGTGTGCCCGATCGAGGGCATGCGCGCGACCAGTTCCTCGACCTCGCCGGCCGTGGCCTCGCCCGACTCGGAGGTCTCCCGCAGCACCTCGTGCAGGTCCGCGACCAATCGGGCGTCGTCGTCCGAGGCGAAGAACTGCACGTCGAGATCGAAGGTCGAGTTGAGCTTGAGCAACACCGGGACGGTCAGCGGGCGTTGGTCGTTCTCGAGCTGGTTCAGGTAGCTCGGCGACAGGCCGAGCCGCTTCGCCAGCGCTTGCTGGGTCAGCGCACGCTCCTCACGCAACCGCCGTAGTCGTGCCCCCGCATACATCTTCTGCATCGTCGATCTCGCCTTCCGATCGTGTTCCACCGGTGCACACGCACGCTACCCCCACCGGTTCGCAACATTCGCAAATCTCGGTCGGAGTTGTCGCAAAGATATTCACTTGCAACACATTTCGATCCCACTCTCTGCTGTGTAGCGTGCGAATCAGTACCCATATCGCTGGTCGGAGGCCTGATGAAGATCCATCCCGTTCGCACCCGCCGTTCTGCGGAGGTTTTCCCGAAAGACGAGCACCTCGCCTGGAAGGTGGCCGAGGTCGCCACCGATCCGATCGAGGTCCCCGCCGACACCGCCGAGATGATCGTGAACCGGATCATCGACAACGCTGCCGTCGCGGCGGCAGCGCTGACACGCCGCCCGGTGGCGAACGCCCGCGCCCAGGCGCAGGCTCACCCGTGCCGTCCGGGCGCGGGGGTGTTCGGTGTCGGCGGCACGTTCTCCCCCGAGTGGGCCGCGTGGGCGAACGGCGTCGCGGTACGCGAACTGGACTTCCACGACACGTTCCTCGCCGCGGAGTACTCGCACCCCGGCGACAACATCCCGCCGATCCTCGCCGTCGCCCAGCACACCGGCCGCAGCGGCGCCGACCTGATCCGCGGCCTGGCCACCGGCTACGAGATCCAGGTGGATCTGGTGCGTTCGATCTGCCTGCACGAGCACAAGATCGACCACGTCGCGCATCTCGGCCCCTCGGCCGCCGCCGGTATCGGCACCCTGCTCGGACTGGACACCGAGACGGTGTACCAGGCGGTGGGACAGGCCCTGCACACCACCACCGCGACGCGGCAGTCCCGCAAGGGCGAGATCTCCAGCTGGAAGGCGTACGCGCCCGCCTTCGCGGGGAAGATGGCCGTCGAGGCCGTCGACCGTGCGATGCGCGGCGAGGGCGCCCCGTCCCCGATCTGGGAGGGCGAGGACGGCGTCATCGCCCGGCTGCTCGGCGGACCGGACGCCGAATACGCTGTGCCGCTGCCCGCTCTCGGCGAGGCCAAGCGCGCCATCCTCGACACCTACACGAAGGAGCACTCCGCCGAGTACCAGAGCCAGGCCCCGATCGACCTGGCCCGCCGGCTGCGCGACCGGATCGGCGACCTCGACCAGATCGCGTCGATCGTCCTGCACACCAGCCACCACACACACGTCGTGATCGGCACCGGCTCGAACGACCCGCAGAAGTTCGATCCGACCGCGTCCCGGGAGACCCTGGACCACTCGGTGATGTACATCTTCGCCGTCGCGCTGCAGGACGGCACGTGGCATCACGAGCGCTCCTACGCCCTCGAGCGGGCACAGCGTCCCGACACGATCGAGCTGTGGAAGAAGATCTCCACCGCCGAGGACCCGGAGTGGACGCGCCGATACCACTCCACCGACCCGGACGAGAAGGCGTTCGGCGCCCGCGCCGAGATCACCCTGAGCAGCGGCGAGGTGATCGTCGACGAACTCGCGATCGCGGACGCACATCCGCTCGGCGCCCGCCCGTTCGCCCGCGAGCAGTACATCGCCAAGTTCCGCAGCCTCGCCGAAGGCGTGATCGCCCCCGCCGAGCAGGACCGCTTCCTCGACGCCGCGCAACGCACCGCGGACCTGAAGGCCGGCGAGCTGAACCAGCTCACGTTCACCGTGACCGAGGACGTGCTCGCCCGCGCACCGAAGTCGCCGAAGGGACTGTTCTGACATGACCGGTCTCATCGCCGCCGCGACCTCCGCATCCGACAAGCGCACGGCGCTCCGGGCCGGCCTCGCCTCGGGCACGATCCAGCGCCTGCCCGGCGCGATAAACCCGCTGACCGCCAAGCTGATCGAGGAGATCGGCTTCGAGGGCGTCTACGTCTCGGGCGGCGCATTCTCCGCTGGGCTCGGTCTGCCCGACATCGGCCTGACCACGCTCACCGAGGTCGTCTCGCACAGCCGGCAGATCGCTGGCGTCACCGATCTGCCCGCGCTCGTCGACGCCGACACCGGCTTCGGTGAACCCATGTCGGCGGCACGCACCGTCCTCGCGGCCGAGGACGCCGGCGTCGCCGGCCTGCACCTCGAGGATCAGGTCAACCCCAAGCGCTGCGGCCACCTCGACGGCAAGGCCATCGTGCCCGTCGAGGACATGGTTCGCCGGCTGCGCGCCGCGGTGGCCGCCCGACGCGATCCGGACTTCGTGATCTGCGCCCGCACCGACGCCGCCGGGATCGACGGAATCGACGCCGCAGTCGAGCGGGCGAAGGCGTACGCCGACGCCGGTGCCGACATGATCTTCACCGAGGCCCTGCGCACCGAGGCGGACTTCGAGAAGTTCCGCGGCGCCGTGGACATCCCGCTGCTGGCGAACATGACCGAATTCGGCAAATCCCGGCTCATTCCCGCGCACACGCTCGAGGACATCGGCTACAACGCGGTGATCTACCCCGTCACCACCCTGCGTCTCGCGATGGGTGCCATCGAGCGGGGCCTGCGCGAGATCCACACGACCGGCACCCAGGAGGGGCTGCTCGACACCATGCAGACCCGCTCCCGCCTGTACGGGCTGCTCGAGTACGAACGCTACAACGAATTCGATTCCGGCATATTCGACTTCACGCTCGGAGGGAACCAATGACGACCACAGTACCCACGATCTACAAGGGGCTCGCCGGTGTCGTCGTCGACACCACCGCGATCTCGAAGGTCGTGCCCGAGACCAACTCGCTGACCTACCGCGGCTACGCGGTACAAGATCTCGCCGCGCACTGCAGCTTCGAGCAGGTCGCGTACCTGTTGTGGAACGGGGAGCTGCCCACCGACTCGCAACTCGAGATGTTCACCCAGCGGGAGCGGGCGAACCGTCGAGCCGACCGGTCGCTGCTCTCGCTCGTGGCGAAGATGCCGGACAACTGCCATCCGATGGACGTGGTCCGCACCGCGATCAGCTACCTCGGCGCGGAAGACCCTGCCGAAGAGGACAACTCGCCCGCCGCGAACAGGGTCAAGGCGCTGCGGATGATGGCCGTGCTTCCGACCATCGTCGCGGCGGACCACCGGCGACGCCACGGGTTGGATCCGGTGACCCCCCACAGTCATCTCGGGTTCGCCGAGAACTTCCTGAACATGTGCTTCGGGGCGGTTCCGGACGCGGCGATCGTGCGAGCGTTCGAGGTCTCGCTGATCCTGTACGCGGAGCACAGTTTCAACGCGTCCACGTTCGCCGCCCGCGTCGTCACCTCCACACTGTCGGATATCTACAGCGCCGTGACCGCGGCGATCGGGGCACTCAAAGGTCCCCTGCACGGCGGCGCCAACGAGGCCGTCATGCACGACATGATCGAGATCGGCGAGTCCGCGCGTGCCGAGGCGTGGATGCGGGACAAGCTGTCCCGCAAGGAGAAGGTGATGGGCTTCGGGCATCGTGTCTACAAAAACGGTGACTCGCGGGTGCCAACGATGCGCCAGGCGTTCTTCGACGTCGCCGCGCACACCGGCGGCGAGAAGTGGGTCCAGATGTACGAGATCCTCGAACGCACCATGAACGACGCGACCGGCATCAAGCCCAACCTCGACTTTCCCACCGGGCCCGCGTACTACCTGATTGGCTTCGACATCGAGATGTTCACCCCGATATTCGTGCTGAGCCGCATCACCGGGTGGACTGCGCACGTCATCGAGCAGGGCGAGTCCAACGCCCTGATCCGGCCGCTCAGCG
>NZ_JBHZAH010000163.1:0-8842 GCF_042754225.1 Rhodococcus sp. NPDC059234 | reverse complement strand
TTCGCGGAACTGCGGGTACTACGGAAACGCGGGTACTACACCGAGACGATGACCGACGAGCCGTGGCCGAACAGGCCCTGGTTCGCGGTGATGCCGACCCGGGCGCCCTCCACCTGACGGCCCTCGGCCTGTCCGCGCAGCTGCCAGGTGAGCTCGCAGACCTGCGCGAGCGCCTGGGCGGGCACGGCCTCGCCGAAGCAGGCCAGGCCGCCGGACGGGTTCACCGGGATGCGGCCGCCGATGGTGGTGTCACCGGCGCGCAGCAGGTGCTCGGCCTCGCCGCGCTTGCAGAGTGCCAGGTCCTCGATCCAGTCCAGCTCCACCGAGGTGGCCAGGTCGTAGACCTCGGCGACGTCCACGTCCTCCGGCGAGATGCCGGCCTCCTCGTAGGCGGCGTGGCCGATGGACTCCTTGAAGGTGCGCTCGGGGGCGGGCACCGCGGAGGCCGAGTCGGTGGAGAAGTTCGGCATGTCCATGATCGTCTGCGGGAACGTCGGGGTGACCGTCGAGATCGCCTTGATCCGAACCGGGTCCGCGATCCCCATCTTGCGGGCGTACTCCATCGAGGTGAGGATGATCGCCGCGCCGCCGTCGGAGGTCGCGCAGATGTCCAGCAGGTGCAGCGGGTTGGACACCACCGGGGAGGCCAGCACGTCGGCGGCCGTGACCTCCTTGCGGTAGCGGGCGTACGGGTTGTTCAGGCCGTGCTTGGCGTTCTTGACCTTGACCGCGGCGAAGTCCTCGACGGTCGCGCCGTAGAGGTCGATGCGGCGACGCGCGTTGAGCGCGAAGTAGGCCGGATTCGTCATGCCCATCAGGCGGAAACGCAGCCAGTCCGGGTCGTCCCAGCGCTCGCCTGCGACCGGCGCGAGGAAGCCCTTGGGCGTGGTATCGGCGCCGACGACCAGCGCGACCTCGGACAGCCCGGCCAGGATGCGGGCGCGGGCGGTGTCCAGGGCCTGGGCGCCGGTCGCGCAGGCCGCGTACGAGGTGGCGACGCGGGCGCCGTTCCAGCCCAGGGCCTGTGCGAAGGTGGCGCCGGCGACGTAGCCGCCGTAACCGTTGCGGACCGTCTCGCCGCCGACGATCAGGTCGACGTCCTTCCAGTCCACACCGGAGTCGGCGAGGGCGGCGCGGGCGGCCGCCACGCCGTACTTGACGAACGAGTGTCCCCACTTGCCCCAGGCGTGCATGCCCACGCCGAGTACTGCGACGTCGTTGCTCATGCCTGCTGCTCCTGGGTGTTCGATGCGGTGGTGGTCGGCTTCCAGCGCCAGATGGTGCGCTCGCCGGTCTCGTCGGTGTACAGGGTCTCGACGACCAGTTCGACATCGTTGCCCACCTTGAGGTCGGCGACGCCGTAGCCGTCGGCGACCTGGCCGAGCACGACGAGGCCCTCGGGCAGCTCGACGGCGGCGAGGGCGAACGGCACGTACGGATCGGTGGCCGGGATGTACGGGGCCGGCGGCTGGTACTGCGCGTCGGTGTACGACCAGACCTTGCCGTGGCGGGACAGTTCGACGTCGTCGAACTCCTCGCCGGCGCAGGCCGGGTTCTTGCAGAAGGTGGTCTCCCGCGGGAAGGAGATCGTGCCGCAGGATCGGCACGAGGTGCCGATCAGGGCCGGCGCCGGGCCGGTGGTGAACCAGCCCTGCACGGCCGGTGTCCCGCCGGCGGTGACGGCCGGTGTTGCGGTGTCGCTCATGCAAACCTCATCTGCTGGTCGAACCTGGTCGGTCGGCGGTGTCCGCGACCGGCTAGAACGTGTTGCAGTATTACACGATTTCGGGCGGATTTGCGGTCGTGATCCCACCCAACGGACGTGCTGTGGGCTACTTTCGAGGCTATGGCCGCCGGTAGCGCCGGGCGGGCCGCCGTGGAGCTCGAGGTCGGCGGCCGGACGGTGCGGGTCTCGCATCCGGACCGCATCTATTTTCCCGCAACCGGCGCCACCAAGCTCGACCTGGCGCACTACTACCTGGCGGTCGGCGACGGCATCGTGAGAGCGCTGCGGGAACGGCCGTGCATGCTGCACCGCTACCCGGAGGGACTGGCGGGGGAGAAGGTCTACCAGAAGCGGCTGCCACGCGGCGCGCCCGACTGGTTGCAGACCGTGCGGCTGCACTTCCCGCGGTACGACCGGTACGCCGACGAGTTGTGCGTGAGCGAGCTCGCCGACGTGATCTGGGCGGTGCAGATGAGCACGGTGGAGTTCCATCCCTGGAACTCGCGGCGTGCCGACGTCGAGCGGCCGGACGAGTGGCGGATCGATCTCGACCCGATGCCGTTGTGCGAGTACGACCGGGTGCGCCGAGTCGCGCACGTGGTGCACGAGGTGCTCGGCGAGATAGGCGCGACGGGCTGGCCGAAGACGTCCGGGGGTCGCGGTCTGCACGTGTACGTCCGGATCCGGCCGGACCACGGGTTCGCCGACGTCCGACGGGCGGCGCTGGCGTTCGCGCGTGAGGTCGAGCGTCGGGTGCCGGACGAGGCGACCACCACCTGGTGGCGTCGCGACCGGGATCCGGCGGCCCTGTTCGTCGACTACAACCAGAACGCGCGCGACCACACCATGGCCGCGGCCTACTCGGTGCGCGGGGTGCCGGAGGCGCGGGTGTCGGCCCCGATCCGCTGGGACGAGCTGGACGTCGTGACGCCGAAGGACTTCACCATCGCCACCATGACGCCGCGGTTCGCCGAGCTCGGCGACCTCCACGCGGGCATCGACGACGCGGTGTTCGACATCGCGCCGCTGCTCGAGTGGGCTGAGCGCGACGAGCGCGACGGCATCGAGATCCCGCCCGAGCCGGACGGGAGTTAGTCGGCGCTCAGCGGGCGGTCGCCTCGGTGGTCAGCGAGCTCAGCAGGGCCATGACCTCGGACTCGCGGAAGCGGCGATGGCCGCCCGGGGTGCGCAGGGATCCGAGTCGTCCGGCGTGTGCCCATCGCGTGACCGTCTTGGGGTCGACATGGAACAGGGCTGCCACCTGACCAGGGGTGAGCAGTGATTCCTGGGTGGCTTGAAACGCGGGGACGCTCATCGAGGACCCTCCCGGAGATAGTTCGAAACGGATGATGCGCACATGGTGGCACCGGGACCCCCGGGTACTCGAACTGTCTAATGTCGGTAAAGCGGAGGTAATTCGCAAAACGGATAAGTCCGGCAGGCGTCGGCGCGTGTCGTCGGGTCGGTAGCCTGGACGCGTGACTGATTCATCGCCGGCCGCCGATTCCTCCGACAACTCCGCCGCGGCGGGGCCGTCCGCCAAGGGCCGGCTGGCCCGCGACCTGGCCCTCTACACGCTGGCCCGGCTCGGCCTGGTGGTCCTGATCGCGGCGCTGATCCTGGGCGTGAGCAAGGCGATCGGGGTCGCGATTCCCTTGCTGGTCGCGCTGATCTTCGCGCTCGTCATCGCGCTGCCGTTGTCGCTGGTGCTGTTCAAGACCCTGCGGACCCGGGTCAACGTGCAGATCTCCGCGGTCGACGAGCAGCGTCGCAGGGATCGCGACGACCTTCGATCCAAGCTGCGGGGCGACACGACCGGCGACAAGTGAACGCGCCCGCGGATCGGACCGTCGACCACAGCGGTCCCCGCGACTGGGTCGACAACGCCGTCCGGTTGATCGACGCGGACACCCAGCGCAGCGCCGACACCCACCTGCTGCGGTATCCGCTGCCGGTCGAGTGGAACGTCCAGCTCTACCTCAAGGACGAGTCCACCCACATCACCGGCAGCCTCAAGCACCGGCTGGCACGGTCGCTGTTCCTGTACTCGATCTGCAACGGCTGGGTCACCGAGGACACAACGGTCATCGAGGCCTCGTCCGGGTCGACCGCGGTCAGCGAGGCGTACTTCGCGAAGCTGCTCGGCCTCGACTTCGTTGCGGTGATGCCCCGCAGCACCAGCCCGGCGAAGATCGCGCTCATCGAGGCGCAGGGCGGGCGCTGCCACTTCATCGACCGCCCGTCGGAGATCTACACCGAGGCGAGCCGGCTGGCCGCCGAGAGCAACGGGCACTACATGGACCAGTTCACGCACGCCGAGCGGGCGACGGACTGGCGCGGGAACAACAACATCGCCGAGTCGATCTTCCAGCAGATGCGACTCGAGCAGCACCCCGTCCCGGACTGGGTGGTGGTCGGTGCGGGCACCGGCGGCACCAGCGCGACCATCGGCCGGTACATCCGCTATCGCAGGCACGCCACCCGGCTGCTCGTGGTGGATCCCGAGAACTCCGCGTTCATCGGCGGCTACGAGACGGGTTCGGCGGACTACACGACCGGCATGCCCTCACGGATCGAGGGGATCGGCAGGCCGCGCATCGAGCCCTCCTTCGTCGGGCAGGTGGTCGACCGGATGGTCGCGGTGCCGGACGCCGCCTCCATCGCGGCGGCCCGGCACGCCAGCACCGCCCTCGGCAGGCGGGTCGGCGGCTCCACCGGCACGAACCTGTGGGGCGCGTTCGGGGTGATCGCGGAGATGCTCGCAACCGGTCGCACCGGCAGCGTGGTCACCCTGCTGTGCGACGGCGGCGAACGGTACGCGGGAACCTACTTCGACGACGACTGGGTGCGCGGCGAGGGACTCGACCTGACCGGTCCGGCGGCGGCGCTGGCGGAGTTCACCGCCACCGGCCGCTGGACCGCCTGACCGGGGGCAGGGAACCATCAGCCGGTCAGACCGAATGATGGTTCCCTGCACCCGGGTTCGTGCCGACGCCGCCTGTCAGCGGGCGACGGCCTTCGCGGCCTCGTCCGCGAACTGGGTGCGGTACAGCTCCTCGTACCGGCCGCCCGCGGCGAGCAGTTCGGCGTGGGTGCCGCGCTCGACCACCCGTCCCGCCTCGACGACCAGGATCGCGGCGGCCGCGCGGATCGTCGAGAGCCGGTGCGCGATGACCACCGAGGTGCGTCCGCTCAGGGCCTCGCCGAGTGCGGCCTGAACGGCCGCCTCGGAGGTGGAGTCCAGGTGGGCGGTGGCCTCGTCGAGGATCACCACGCGCGGCTGTGCCAGCAGGAGTCGGGCGATCGTCAGGCGCTGGCGTTCGCCGCCCGACAAGCGGTATCCGCGTTCGCCGACCACCGTGTCCAGTCCGTCGGGCAGTGCGTCGATCAACTCGGTCAGGCGGGCGCGGCCGAGCACGTCCCGCAGCTCGTCCTCGCTGGCGCCCGGCCGGGCCAGCAGCAGGTTCGCGCGCACCGTCTCGTGGAACAGGTGACCGTCCTGGGTGACCATGCCGACGGTCCGGCGGATCGACTCGGCGGACAGGTCGCGCACGTCCACCCCACCGAGCTGCACCGAACCGCTGTCGGTGTCGTAGAGCCGCGGCACCAGTTGGGCGATGGTCGACTTGCCCGCTCCCGAGGAACCGACCAGCGCGATCATCTGTCCGGGTTCGGCGCGGAAGCTGATCTCGTGCAGGACGTCCACGCCGCCGCGCGAGTCGAGGGTCGAGACCTCCTCGAGCGAGGCGAGGGACACCTTGTCCGCGGACGGGTAGGCGAACCGGACCCGGTCGAACTCGACCGACACCGGACCTGCCGGCATCGGCCGCGGGTCGGCGGGCTCGGCGATCAGCGGTTCGAGGTCGAGCACCTCGAAGACCCGCTCGAAGCTCACCAGTGCGCTCATCACGTCGACGCGGGCGCTGGCCAGGGAGGTGAGGGGTGCGTACAGCCGGGTGAGCAGCAGTGCGAGCGAGACCACCGAACCGGCCTCGAGCGTGCCGCGCAGCGCAAACCAGCCGCCCAGGCCGTACACCAGCGCCAGCGCGAGCGCCGAGACCAGTGTCAGGGCCGTGACGAATGCGGACTGCGTCATCGCGGTGCGGACGCCGATGTCGCGGACCCGCCGGGCCCGGACCTCGAACTGGGTGGACTCGTCGGCCGGCCGGCCGAACAGCTTGACCAGGGTGGCGCCCGGCGCCGAGAAGCGCTCGGTCATCTGGGTGCTCATCGAGGAGTTCAGGTTCGCCGCCTCGCGCTGCAGCCCGGCCATCTTTCGGCCGATCCGCCGCGCGGGCAGGACGAACACCGGCAGCAGCACCAGCGAGAGCACGGTGATCTGCCAGGAGATGCCCAGCATCACCACCAGCGTCAGGGACAACGTCACCACGTTCGCGACCACCCCGGAGAGGGTGTTGCTGAATGCGCGCTGCGCGCCGATGACGTCGTTGTTGAGCCTGCTGACCAGCGCGCCCGTCCGGGTGCGGGTGAAGAACGCGATCGGCATCTTCTGGACGTGGTCGAAGACCGCCGTGCGCAGGTCCAGGATCAGGCCCTCGCCGATGCTCGACGAGAGGAATCGGTTGTAGAGCCCCAGCGCCGCCTCCATGACCGCGATCGCCGCGATCAGCAGCGCGAGTCGCACGACGACCGCCGCATCGGAGCCCTGGACGATCGCGTCGACGACGCGGCCCGCCAGCACCGGCGTGGCCACGGCCAGGGCTGCGGTCGCGACGCTGACGACGAGGAACAGGATCAGGCGGCGCCGGTGCGGCTGCGCGAAGCCGAGGATTCGGCGCAAGGTCGCTCGCGAAAAGGGTCGCTTCTCGTCCTGCGCGGTCATCATCTGGTGCATCGAGGACCAGGCGACCGATTCCATGCTCATAAGGGTGGTGCCTCTCACTGTCGGGTGCTGACCGGTGCAACGCTACGGCGGGGGTGGGACATGCCCGCCTTGCGTGACCTTCCCGACGGTAAAACCTGAAGTGCGCTTCAGGTCAAGCTACGGGCAGCGCGCGGGTGCGTCCGTCGAGAACGGCGCCCCCTCCGGAAGCAGGTACAGCACCTGCAGCACGACCGGTTCGGTGCCGAGATTGCGCCCGACGTGGTCGCTGTCGGGAGTCTCGGAGAGCAGCGACCCGGCGGGCGAGGTCTGCAGCGAGCAGTCGTCGAGCTGCCGGGTCAGCGTGCCGGAGACCACCACGCCGGCGACGTGGCCGAGGTGGTGGTGCCAGCCGGTGGTGCCGCCGGGCGCGATGACGATCCGCCGCAGCGTCGCCGTCACCTGGGCGGGCAGCGGGGAGTGCCCGGCCGGGTCGGGCAGCAGGGCCCCGCTCAGCGGCACCTGGCCGAGGGTCTCGGCCGTGACGCCCTGCGACGGGGTGGCGTGCGCGGGAGCTGCGCCGACCACGACGAGTGCGGCCACGGCGGAGGGTGCTGCGAGCTGGGCGATCGCGGTCAGGATGCGCATGTCCGGGTCCGTTCGGTCCGGAGGTCCTCGGGCGCCGCGGGTCGCGGCCTCTGGGCGAGGCGCTCTCCACCCTCGATGGTGACGCAGCCCGGCATCCGTCCGTGGTCGAATGCCGGGAACCGCTCGGCGAACCCGCGAGACCGGGCGGTTTCGTTCGGCTACGCTGCCGCCATGCGTGCGCGTCGACTCCTTGCCCTGTCCGCCCTCGGAATCGCGGCGGCGGGGGTGGTGGCGACGCTGCGCGGCGGCGCACGGCCCACTGTCGGCGCCGCCGTCTCGGCCGACCCGACCCGCCAGGACACCGCGAGCGAGGCGTTGGCGCGGGCGTACATCAACGCGTTGATCTCGCACGATCCGTCCGCGGTGCGGTTCGCCCCCGACGCGACCCGGGTCGAGGCCGGACTCAAGACCGGATTCTCGGGCCCGCAGATGACTCGTGATCTCCGGCGGGGTCCGCAGTACCGCGTCATTCAGGGGGTTCGCGACCTGGTGATGTCGGAGTCCGGTGACGTGGTGTCCACCCGGTACCTGCTCGACGCGGGAATCGGGGGGACTCGCCTGATGACGGTGTCGATCGACGAGACGTTCGAGATCTCGGACGGCGCCATCCGCAGGGTTGTCGCGCGCATCCGGCCGAAGTCGCTTTTGTAAGGTATGTACCTTCTCGCCGTCGCCTGTCCAGTTCGGTGAACAACCTTTAAGCGTCCGGACACCTTCGGACACCGTCTGGACACCTTTCGTCAATCGGGTGGACGCATTTCGTCCCTACGGTCGTGACGTCTCCAACCCCCGCGTGCAGTCGCAGGTTCTCGAAAGTGGCTGCGCGCGTGCGTCCCCGTCACCCGGCGGGGCCGTCACCGGCTGGCTACGACCGACACACCCGCAGCATCCTCCGGACTGCGGAACGGCGAAAACGAAGGAATCTCACCGACCATGAAGATGACCAAAATGGTGGCCGTCGCGGCCATGACCATCGCGTCCATGGGTGTCGTTGCCGGCACCGCTTACGCGGACCCCGCACCGGCTCCCGCGCCCGGCGTCGGGTGGAACGTCACCCGCAGCGGTGACAAGGTGATCGTCGACACGGCCGCGGGAACCCTCAGCAACGAGAACAACCAGCTCGTCGTGCGCGACGCCAGCGGCAACACGGTCGAGTCCGTGCCGCTGTCGATCGCCTACGACGGCTTCGCGCACCCGATCGCCGCGCAGATCGACGGTCGCACCGCGACCCTCACCGCCGACACCACCCCGGCCGCCGCCACCCCGGTCGCCCTGCCGGTCAAGGACATCGACATGCCCGCCGCCGTCGCGGCGGTCAAGGACCCGATCACCCTGACCGGTGCCGTCGGCGGCTTCATGGGTGCCGCGACCGGCCTGGTCGGCGGCTGCATCCTGGGTGCGGTGGCCGGCGGCGTCGTGTCGGCTCCGGCCGCGCTGCTGTTCGGTGCGGGCCCGCTCGCGGGCTGCATCGGTGGCGCGCTGCTGGTGGGTGCGGGTGCCTCGCTCGCCGGTACCGCCATCGGCGGTCTCGGTGGCGCTGCCGCCAACGCGCAGCAGTTCATCACCCTGCTCAACGCCCCGCCGGCCAAGAAGTAGTACCGCCCGGCTTCATCGCTCACCGAGTACGGCCCGCCCAGGTTCTGGGC
>NZ_JBHZAH010000162.1:0-9097 GCF_042754225.1 Rhodococcus sp. NPDC059234 | reverse complement strand
GGTTCGGTGGCGATCTTCCCGCTGTCTGCGGTCTCCTCCCCGACGGATTGCACCCGCACGGTGCGTCATTCGGCCTTTCGGCGACTGTCGGGTGGTGAACTGGTGGCTGTGACCACCGATGCCACGACCGACACGACCGGCGAGGCCCCCGCGCGGGCGTCGCTCGTCCTGCTGTCCCTGATCCTCGTCGCCGCCGTCGCGAACCTGAACCTCGCGGTGGCGAACGTCGCCCTGCCGGACATCGGCAAGGCGTTCGACGCCGGCCAGACCGGCCTTAACCTGGTCGCGGTCGGCTACTCGGTCGGCCTGGCCGCCTCGGTGCTGTACCTCGGCGCCGTCGGAGACCGCTACGGGCGCAAGACGATGCTGGTGCTCGGCATGGTGCTGTCGATCCCGGCCTGCCTGGTGGCCGCGTTCGCACCGAACCTGGAGGTCCTCTTCGCCGCTCGCCTGGTCGGCGGCGTCTCCGCGGGCCTGGCCTTTCCCACCACCCTGGCACTGATCACCGCGCTGTGGTCGGGCGCCGCCCGCACGCGGGCGATCGCGCTGTGGTCGGCGATCGGCGGCGGCCTCTCGGCGCTGGGCCCGCTGGTAGCGGGCGCCCTGCTGCAGTGGTTCTTCTGGGGATCGGTCTTCCTCGTCACGCTGCCGCTCGCCCTGGTCGCCCTGGCGATGGCGGTGCTCTTCGTGCCCGCGCACGTCAACGAGTCCACCGACCCCGTCGATCACCTCGGAGGCGTGGTCTCGGTGGTGCTCGTGGCGGCGCTCGTGCTCGGCATCAACTTCGCGCCGATGTCGGGATACGGGGCGACCGCCGTCGGCCTGCTGGTCATCGCGCTGGCCGCGGGCGTGGTGTTCGTGATCCGACAGCGCCGGGCGCCGAACCCGCTCTACGACCTGCAGGTCGCGGGCCGGCGCATCTTCTGGGTCGCGGCGGTGGCCGGCATCGTCGTCTTCGGCACCCTGATGGGCACGATGTACATCGGGCAGCAGTACATGCAGAACGTGCTCGGCTACTCCACGCTCGCCGCGGGATCCGCCGGCCTGCCCGCCGCCGCGGTCATGGTGCTGGTGGCGCCGCAGTCGGCGAAACTCGTCGAGGCGCGCGGTGCGCGCTTCACCCTCCTGGCCGGCTACGTCGCGATCGTGGCTGGGCTCGTGATCGCGCTGCTGCTGTGGAAGGAGGACGCCCAGTACTGGAAGATCGCGCTCAGCTACGTGCTGCTCGGCATCGGCGTCGGCCTGGCAGGCACGCCCGCGTCCCGGTCGTTGACGGGTTCGGTGCCGGTGCGGCGGGCCGGAATGGCCTCGGGCACCGCGGATCTGCAGCGTGACCTCGGCGGCGCGATCGTCCAGTCGATCCTCGGCGCGCTGCTCACCGCCGGGTACACGGCCGCGTTCGCGGCCTCGATCGCCGCGTCCGGTGAGGCGGACCAGGTCAGCGACGAGGTGCAGGGCACGCTGGAGAAGTCGTTCGCCGGCGCCGCCGGGATCGCCGAGCGGTATCCGCAGTACGCGGACCAGATCCTGGCCGCGGCGCGCTCGGCGTTCCTCGACGGGGACTCCAGGGCCTACGCGGCCGCCATCGCGATCGTGCTGGTCGGTGCCGCGCTGGTGTTCTTCGTATACCCGAAGCGGGACGAGGAGCGGCGACTGCTCGACCACTACCACGAGATCGACGCAGAACCGGCGCCGCAGTCGCACTGATTTCGGGTTCCGCGCGGACCGGTTCGGGGGAAGACTGGGCCCCGGCCCACCCGTCGAGGAGAGGAACGTCATGCCCACACGCACCGCCCGCACCGCCTGGAACGGAACCCTGCAGGAGGGCTCCGGCCAGGTCGAGCTCAGTAGTTCCGGCGTCGGCACGTTCGAGGTCTCGTTTCCCAAGCGTGCCGCCGAGGAGGCGGGTGGGACGACGAGTCCGGAGGAGTTGATCGCCGCGGCGCACTCGTCCTGCTACGCCATGCAGTTGTCGGCGCTGATCGGGGAGGCAGGCGGGGTCCCGCAGAGCCTGGAGGTGACGGCCGCGGTCAGCCTCGGCCCGGACGACCCGGGCTTCAAGCTCACCGGCATCGTGCTCACCGTCCGCGGTGAGGTCGACGGGTTGGACGCCGCCGGCTTCGCGAAGGCCGCGCAGGCGGCCAAGGAGTCGTGCCCGGTCAGCAAGGCCCTGACCGGCGTGGACATCACGCTGGACGCGGCCCTCGTCTGATCTCTCGTCCGAGCCCGACCGCACCGGGCGGTGCGGTCGGATCGGGCCGCCGTACGGGCATCTTGTTAGAAAAGGCAAGGATCACCCTCGCCAACGGGCGAATCTCCCTATATCATGGCTTTGCCGCGCCGATGCAACTGCCCGCCAGTTCCGGCGCGGATCCCCCATGAAGACAGCTGCGAAGGCGCAGGTCGAGAATGTCGGCGCCGTGATTCGGGACTGTCGATCGAAGTAAGGATTCACCGCTGTGACCAAGCCCACCGCTTCGCCTGCCCGTCGCCTCGCCGTCAAGATCGCCCTGACCGGACTGTTTGCCGCGCTGCCCCTCGGCCTTGCTGCCGGCCCGGCGCTCGCCGCCGGCACGCACGCGGGCAGCTGCAACATCGACGGAAACGTCAAGTGGGTGAAGGACTGCCCCAACGACTAGGGTCCGGTCCGGCGCCGTCCGCCGCAATTGAGGTGGATGGCATTGCATTGCAAGAACTTTCATATCTTCCGCGGTGCGCGCGCGGCCATCTGCCGACCCTCGGATGCGGTGTGACGCAGACGGGTCGGGAACACCACGCCGATGGTGGACGTTTCAACCAGTTGTGAGCACTGAACCAGCCGCAGCCCCGTCCGCCGCCACCGAACCCGCCGTCCTGATGGAGGTGTGGTCCGACATCGCCTGCCCGTGGTGCTACATCGGCAAGCGCCGATTCGAGGACGCGCTCGCGTCATTCGAGCATCGCGACCGGGTCGAGGTGGTGTGGCGGTCCTACCAGCTCGCGCCGGACACCCCGGTGGGTGCGCGGGTCGGTGAGCTCGAGGCTCTCGTCCGGCAGAAGGGTATGCCCGCCGAGCAGGTCAGGCAGATGTTCGCCCACGTCGCGTCGACCGCGGCCGCGGATGGCCTGACGATGGATTTCGACACCGTGATCGCCGCGAACACCTTCGATGCGCATCGATTGGTGCACCTCGCGGGCGATCGCGGGCACGACGTGATGGCGGCGCTGTTCCGCGCGCACTTCAGTGAGGGCCGGGTCGTCGACGACCGCGACGAGCTGGTGGCCATCGCCGCCGAGGTCGGGCTGGACGCCGAGGAGGTGCGTGCCGCGCTCGCAGGCGACACCGCGGCCGACCGGGTGCGGTCCGACATCGCCGAGGCCCGCGCGCTCGGCATCACCGGTGTCCCGTTCTTCGCCGCGAACCGGGCCATCGGGGTTTCCGGTGCGCAGCCGGTCGAGGTGTTCACCCAGCTGCTCGAGCAGGCCTACGCGCAGTCCGGCGGCATCGTCACCCTCGACGGCGAGGGGGCTGACGGCGCGGCGTGCGCGGACGGCTCCTGCGCCGTCTGACCCCCCAACGAGACCTCCCCGATGTCACATCGGTTCGCGTCAGGCGAACCACTGTGACATCGGGGAGGCTGGGGGAAGTGGTCAGCGGGCGTCGGCGAGCGAGTTCCGCTGCCCCGACGGCCGGTTGGCGCGCTCGGTGAGGAAGGCGAAGCCGAGTCCCAGTGCGAGCCACAGCGTCGCCTGGATGGCCAGCGAGGAGACTCGGAACTCCCACAACAACGTGGCGGGGAAGTCGCTGCCGACTTCGTTGATACCCGGCAGTGCCACGTAGCCGATCGCCACGACCACCAGGAACACCAGCAGCGGCACCGCGATGCGCACGGTCAGGAACTGGTGCGCCGAGACGATCCTCGCCGCGTAGGCCGCGAGCCCGACCGCGAGCAGTCCGAGCAGCACCGAGGCGAGCCAGAGCCAGGTGCGCTTGTCGATGGTGTCCGGGTCGCCGACCGCGGGCGGGTTGGCCGGGTACTTGAAGAACGGCACCGCCTCGATCGCGAGCCAGCCGAGGCCGGCGAGGCACAGGCCCAGGACCGGCCCGGACAGGTTGCTCACCCGTCGCGCGTAGTGGGCTACGACGGCGAAGATCGCGCCCAGCGCGAGTCCGGCGAGCGTGGTGGCCAGGAACAGCCCGAACCGCTGACCGTCGCGGCTGACCAGCGCGTCGTCGCCGTGCGAGTGGCCCGACGACTCGGTGGCGGGCTGATCCGGATGCTCGGTCGCGTCGGTGTGCGCGGACGCGGCGTCGTGCTCGTGCGGCGTCGCCGAATGCTCGGCCGGAGCGGATGCGGACTCCTCGATCGCGATGGCCGCGTCGATGTGCGGTTCGCCGATCACGAACGCGACGGCACCGGCCAGCAGGCCGGCGACGAGGCCGGCCAGCAGGCCGCGGATGAGGAGTTTCGTGAAGGCGTCGGTCAGTGGCACGGCAGGCCCAGCAGGTGGCGACCGTCGTGCATCAGCTCGTGCATGTACATGCCGCCGCGCGAGACCGCACCCTGGTCGAAGCCGACCAGGTACAGGGTCAGCATCGCGAGCATGACCACGCCCGCGATGATCATCGCAATGCCGATGGAATCGGTTGCCTTGCTGGGGGTGTGAACGAGTGTCATGGTTCCTCCTGGGATTGCGCGTCCCTCAAAAGTCCAGGCGATGGCCACGGTGTCTGGCTGTCGAGACGGTGCCTCGATCACAGTGGCGCGACCGCTCCGGACTTTCGCCGGATTCCCGTCAGCCATCGCTATTACCAGCGCACTCTCGCATTGACCCGGCGGTGGTGTCAATCGATGCCGTGCCGGCGGGGAACCGGCTACGGGGTGGAGACGGCCCTCCGCAGCGCGGCCGCGGCCCGTCCCATCGCCTCGGGCCCCGAACGCCCCACCCCCACCATGTTCGCGAAGGAGTGGATCAGACCGGGCTCGCGGACGTGTTGCACCGCCACTCCTGCCTGGCGGAGCTTCTCGGCGTAGTCGTCGCCTTCGTCGCGCAGCGGGTCGAACCCGGCCGTCACGACATAGGTGGGCGGCAGACCTGTCAGGTCGCCGTAGATCGGGGACAGCAGCGGGTCGGTCAGGTCCACCCCGGCGGGCGGGTAGCTCGCCTCGGTGAGGTCCGTGAATCGTTTGTTCAGGAAGAACCCCGTCGCGAAGGTCGTCCGGCTGGGCCGCTTCACGGCGAAATCCACCGCGGGATAGATCAGCAACTGGAAGACCGGCGGCGCCCCGACCTGCGCGCGGGTGGCGCGCTGGGCGAGCACCGCGGCGAGATTGCCGCCCGCGCTGTCGCCGCCGACGGCGATGCGGTCCGGGTCGATGCCCAGGCCCGTCGCGTTGGCGGTGACGAACGAGTACGCCGCCTCGACGTCGTCGACGGCAGCGGGGAAGGGCGACTCGGGGGCGAGCCGGTAGTTGACGGCGACCACCCGGACTCCCGCCCGCTCGGCGAGGAAACGGCACATCGCGTCGTGGGATTCGAGGTCGCCGTAGATGAATCCGCCGCCGTGGATGAAGAACAGGGCCGGCGACACCGCGGCCAGATTGCGCGGGGTGTAGAAGCGCAGCCGGAGCGGGCCGCCCGGACCGTCGATGTCGAGGTCGGTGACCGCGCCGATCGGCAGGTCGCCGCCGACCGCCTTCGCGGCGTCGACCAGCGCGCGTCGTCCGCCTGGGATCGGTCGTTCCTCGATGGCTGCGCCTTCGATCTTGCGCAGCGTGAGGACGAGCTGCATCTCGGGATCGAGGATGTTGCCCTCGATCTCCACCGGCCGCCCTGCGAGGCGGCGGACGATGCCGGAGGGCAGCGACAGCAGCGCCTGCAGGGTGTGCCGTTTCGCGGAGTCGACTACCGCGGTCATACGAGTGAATCTACCGGCCCGACCGGCGGCCGACCGGGGTTCTCGGGGCTCGGGCGCCCTTAGGCCTTGGCGGCCACGTCGAGCACGACCTCGAACTCGAGCAGCGAGGCGCCGGTGGAGACGGGCTTGCGCGCCTCACCGGCGTGGGCGGCGCGGGCGTCGCCGTCACGCCAGGCTGCGAAGGCCTCCTCGGACTCCCACTGGGTGACCACGAAATAGCGGGTCTCGCCGCCGGTCGGGCGCAACAGCTGGAAGCCCAGGAATCCGGGGGAGTTCTCGACGGTGCCCGCGCGCTGCGCGAACCGCTTCTCGAGTTCGGGGCCGGCGCCCTCGGGCACCTCGATTGCATTGATCTTCACGACTGCCATGGCCGCGAGCGTACTCCCGACGCCTCGCGGGCAGGTGTGCTCAGTCGGCGTCGGCAGGCTCGCCGAGATGCTCGGCGAGCACCGTCAGCTGGATCCCGGCGGCGTCCGCATGCACCGCGCGCCCGGCGTCCGTGACGTCGACGAACACCCCGCGCCGGTCGGCTTCGCACAGCGAGCGCGCGACCAGCCCGGCCTTCTCCAGCCGGGCGACGCTGCGCGAGAGCGCGCTCGGGCTCAGGTACATGTCGGCGGCCAGTTCCTGCATGCGCGGGTGCTTGCAGGTGACGGACATCAGGCGGTCGAGCGTCTCGAAGTCGCTCATGCTCAGCCCGTGAGCGCTCTGCATCCGCCGGTCGAGTTCGCAGGCGATGCCGTTGTACCGGGTCAGCAGGGTGCGCCAGGTGTCGCGCAGCTCCGCGGGTGACGTCATGGCCGCATCCTAGTTCGCCTCCCGAGTCGGTGCAAGGAAAATAAATGCAAACAGAATTAGTGCTTGCGCATTGATTGCATGTGCATCTAATGTCTCCCACGTGACCATCACCGAATCCATCCCGAACCTGACCACGACAACGGATTCGCCGGGGGCCCAACGAGGTTGGACCGGCCGGCTCTGGGGGATCCTCGCGGTGCTGTGCGTCGTGATGTTCCTCGACGGGCTCGACGTCTCCATGGTTGGCGTCGCGCTGCCGTCCATCGGCACCGAACTCGGCCTCGACACCACCTCGCTGCAATGGATCATCAACGGCTACGTGCTCGGCTTCGGTGGTCTGCTGCTGCTCGGTGGTCGAACGGCCGACCTGCTCGGCAGGCGCAACGTCTTCCTGGTGGCGCTGGGGGTCTTCGCCCTCGCCTCACTGGTCGGCGGGCTCGTCGACGACGGCACCCTCCTCATCGTGACCCGCTTCGTGAAGGGCCTCGCCGCGGCCTTCACCGCGCCGACCGCGATGTCCATCCTGACCACCACCTTCAAGGAGGGGCCGGACCGCAACCGCGCGCTGTCGATCTTCTCCGTCTTCGGCGCCAGCGGCTACTCCTCCGGGCTGATCCTGGGCGGACTGCTCACCAGCGCCGGGTGGCGGTGGACGTTCCTGATGCCGGTGCCGTTCGCGGTCGCCGCCCTCGCCGCGGCCGTCGTCCTCATCCCGCGGGACCGGCCGGCCGACACCGGCGGGCACGACCTCGCGGGCGCGGTCACCCTGGTCGCGGGCATGATGCTCGCCGTCTACACGGTCGTCTCCGCGCCCGCGCGTGGTTGGGCGGACCCGCTCACGCTCGGACTCTTCGCCCTCGCGGCCGCGTTGCTGACCTCGTTCGTGTTGGTGGAGAGGCGAATTGCGCATCCGCTGGTCCGGCTGAGCATCCTGCGGGTCGGCGCGATCGTGCGTGCCAACCTGAGCATCATCGCGCTGTTCGGTTCCTACCTGAGCTTCCAGTTCATGATGACGATCTTCCTGCAGTCGGGGCTCGGCTGGTCGCCGCTGAAGATGGCGATGGCGCTGCTCCCCGCGGGCCTGATCGTCGCGGTCGTCTCGCCGTTCGTCGGCCGCCTCGTGGACCGGTTCGGGACGGCGCGGATGATCGTCGCCGCGATCGGCTCGCTCAGCGCGGGTTACCTGTGGTTCCTGTTCGTCGGCAGTGACCAGCCCACGTATGTCGTCGCGATCGTGCCGAGCGTGATCCTGCTCGGGTTCGGCTTCGCCTTCGGCTTCACCTCGATCATGGCGCAGGCCACCGCGGGCGTGGACGACTCCGAGCAGGGCCTGGCCTCCGGCCTCGTGCAGACCTCGATGCAGGTCGGCGCGGCCCTGGTCCTGGCGCTGACCACCGCGCTCGTCACCGGCGGCTCGCACGCGGCGGGCGAAGCCACCGCGAGCTTCGACCAGTTCCGTCCCGGACTGGTGCTCGTCACCGGGGTGGCGCTGGTCGGGCTCGCGATCACCGTGTCCCCGCTGCTGCGGCGGCGCCGTTACACGGCGGTGCCGGTGCTCGATCGGGGCTGACACCACCAGGGACGTCGAAGCGGCAAGGCACCGGGTTAACCTCGGTGCCGTGCTGCATGACGAGGGTGGGACCGGTCGGCCGATTCTGTTGCTCCACGGACTGATGGGTAGCGCCAGGACCTGGCGCAGGCACGTGCCGTGGCTGCGCGAGCACGGGCACGTCTACACCTTCGACGCGGCCGGGCACGGCAGGCCCGCGCCCGCCGAGCTGACCACCGAGGCGTTCGTCGCGGACCTCGCCGCGGCGGTCGCTCCGATCGCCGAACCGATGGTGGTGATCGGACATTCGATGGGTGGGTTGCACGCGTGGTGCTTCGCCGCCGCGCACCCGGATCGCGTCACCGCGCTGGTGGTCGAGGACATGGCGCCCGACTTCCAGGGCCGCACCGCGCGCGACTGGGCCGAGATGATCGGGTCCTGGCCGACGCCCTTCCGGGACCGCGAGCACATGGTCGATTTCTTCGGACCCGTTGCGGCTCAGTACTTCATGGACTCGTTCGAGGAGCGACCCGACGGCTTCCACCTGCACGGCGAGGTGCCGGTGTGGCGGGACATCTCCGAGGAGTGGGGAACCCGCGACTTCTGGACGCAGTGGTCGGCGGTGCGGGCGCCGGCGCTGCTGCTCGAGGGCGAGTTCACCATCACCCCCGCCGGGCAGATGCGCCGGATGGCCGAGACGCCACGCGACGCGGCGACGAGCTACGTGCTGGTGGCCGGCGCCGGGCACCTGGTGCACGACGACCGGCCGGCCGAGTACCGGGCCGCGGTGGAGGCGTTCCTGGACCCAGCCGTTGTGATCTTCGGCCACCCCAAAGAGCGACCGCCATAGG
>NZ_JBHZAH010000161.1:0-9412 GCF_042754225.1 Rhodococcus sp. NPDC059234 | reverse complement strand
CGGTTCGCCGGGCACAATGCTGTCCGGTCCGCGGCGGCGGGGGTGAGCGGAGGTGGCCGGGGCGTGTGCGTGCCAAAATGACAGATGTGACTCGACCCGGATCTCGCCAGCCCGCACGTCCGTCCGCTTCGATGGCGGCAGCCATGTCCGGAGCAGTGGACCTCTCCGGATTCAAGGACCGTCCGCAGCCCCCGGCCGCGCCCACCGCGGGCGGCGCGGCCGCGCCGGCCGGCGGGTTCGCCACGATCGTGGAAGTCACCGAGGCGAACTTCGAGTCCGAGGTGCTCGAACGCTCCATGCAGGTTCCGGTGGTCGTCGAGCTGTTCGCGGGCTCGATGCCGGCGAGCACGGCCTTCTCCGCGACGCTCGACGACCTCGCGCGCGGGCACGGCGGTACCTGGGTGCTGGCGAAGGTCGACCTGGACGTGAGCCCGCGGATCGCGCAGGCGTTCCAGGTGCAGACGGTGCCCTCGGTCATCGCGGTCGCGGCGGGTCGGCCGCTGGCGGACTTCGACGGCGGCGTCGAGCAGCTCGGTCAGTGGGTGGACGCGGTGCTCGCCGCGACCGAAGGCAAGCTGCAGGGACCGCCGCCGGTCGAGGGCGCCGAGCCCGAGCCGGAGGATCCGCGGTTCGTGGCGGCCGAGGACGCGCTCGCCGAGGGTGACCTGGCGGGTGCAGAGGCCGGCTACCAGGCGATCCTCGAGGCCGAGCCGAACAACGTGCAGGCCCAGGGCGCAGTCCGCCAGGTGCGCTTCCTGGCTCGCGTGCAGACCGTCGCACCTGATGCGGTCGCGACCGCCAAGGCGGAACCGGCGAACGTCGCGGCTCAACTCGACGCCGCCGACGCGCTGCTCTACACCCAGCAACCCGAGGAAGCCTTCGGGCTGCTGGTCGAGGCGATCAGGCGCTACGCGGGCGACGACCGGACCGCGGTGCGCACCCGGTTGCTCGAGCTGTTCGAGCTCTTCGACCCGGCCGACGCGGTGGTCGTCGCGGCCCGGCGCAAGCTGGCTTCCGCCCTGTACTAGCCGTAGCGGTTGGCGCAGGCGGGCTGGCCACCGAGGACGCCGGAGCGGAAGGCGTCCACCCGGGCGAACCCGCTCGGCACGGTCTCTCCGTTGACGTCGCTCGCCATCAGGCCGTCGGTGAGCAGCCCGGAGACGGCCTCGTCGAGGTCGCCGGGGGACAGGGTCAGTGCGCCGGCCCGACCGGTCGCGGTCGCGGCCGTCCACGCCCCGGACAGGCAGGCGGCCCGGACCGCGGTCTTCGCCTCGGTGAGGGAATCGCCCGCGACCTTCTGGACCGCGAGCGTGAACCGCGAGGCCACCAGAACGTAGGCGCCGAAGTCGCCGCGCACGTCGGCGGCGATGTCGTTGCGCGACTCGCCCCGGGGGGTGCCGCGCTCGACCAGCTGCGGCATCGACACCCCGATCGTGTTGGTCGACGGGCAGTAGGACACCGGCTCGGTGCTGCGAGCGTCGGCGCACCCGGTGTCGGCGCCGGTGAACACCACTTTCGGCTTGTCGGGCAGCGTGAACAGGGCCTGCAGCGAGTCGACGGTTTGCGTGACGGTCGACTCGGTGACCGGTGTCTCCCCGTTGCTGCCCGTCGTCGAGAACTGCTGCGGCAACTGGGCTCGTCGGGCCTCGACCTCGGCCTCGTCGATCTCGGTGCACGAGCGGGCGCCGTCGGTGAAGCCGATCTGGAACGCGGTGATCCGCTCGAACGCCGAGCCGTGCACCGACTCGGGGTCGTTCGGGTTGGTGTCGCGCACCGCGACCATCGCGGCCATCACGGAGTTGAGCCCGTCCGAGGTGTTGAGCGAGAAGTGTGCGGCGTCGCCCTCGGCCACGTGTCGCATGAACGCGCCCGCGAAGCAGTCGGCCTGCTGTTCGAGCACCAGCACCGGCGCGTCGTCGCCGGCCAGGCCGGAGTCGTGCTGGACGGCGTGCCCGTACTCGTGGGCCATCACCATGACCACCGCCATCGGACCGAACGTGTCCATCAGCGTCGGCAGCAGGCTGGTGCGGTCCCACCCGATGGAGCCGTTGCGCGTGCAGTAGCCGGCGTTCACCACGCCGTGGGTGCTGTCACCGCAGAAGGTGTCCGAGCGTGCCGCCGGGGTGTCCGGGTCCCACGACTGGAGGTCGGTCACCGGCCGGAATTCTCCGGTGAACACCTGGGGGTACTCCTGGCGCCAGAAGGCGGTGATGTCGTCGACGGCGTTGGTGGCCAGTACGTCGGCGGCCGAGCCGTCCGCGCCGCGGACCGGCAGCGTGGACGCGGGCACTCCGTCGCGGGGTCCGCTCGGTCCGGAGGTGGCGGGCAGTCCGGCGACGGTGAACGGATTGTCGTAGATCGAGACCGCGCGCCCCCCGACCGCCCCGGCGCAGCCTGCCAGCAGCAGTGTCAGCGCTGCGGCGGCGAACGTCGCCGGCGTCCGCCTGCTCATCCGCGCTCCAGGCTCAGCCAGATCGCGCTGTTGGCGGGCAGCATCACCGCGGCGGACGCGGGCCGGCCGTGCCAGGAGTCGGTGGATGCGTGCACCTGCCCGAAGTTACCCAGGCCGGAGCCGCAGTACTGGGTGGCGTCGGTGTTGAGGATCTCGACCCATCGGCCCGGCTCGGGGAGTCCGACGCGGTAGTGCGCGTGACGGGAACCGGAGAAGTTGAACAGGCAGGCCACGATCGAGCCGTCCGTGCCGTACCGCAGGTAGCTGAGCACGTTGTTCTCGGTGTCGTTCGCATCGATCCACGAGTAGCCGCCGGGGGAGGTGTCGAGGGTCCACAGCGCCTGGTGCCCGCGGTAGACGGCGTTGAGATCGCGGACCAGGTCGAGAACCCCGCGCTGCAGCGGCGCGGTGGATCCGTCCTCGAGCTGGTCCCAGGCCAGCCCGTGCTCCTCCGACCACTCGGTGCGCTGACCGAACTCCTGTCCCATGAACAGCAACTGCTTGCCGGGGTGCGACCACATGTAGGCGAGCAGCGTGCGCAGGCCCGCGGCCTTCGCGAAGTCGTCGCCCGGCATCCGGGTCCACAGGGTGCCCTTGCCGTGCACCACCTCGTCGTGGCTGATCGGCAGCAGGTAGCTCTCGCTCCACGCGTACATCAGCGAGAAGGTGACCTCGTGGTGGTGGAAGCTGCGATGGATCGGGTCTCGGCCGAGGTAGCCGAGGGTGTCGTGCATCCAGCCCATGTTCCACTTCATCGTGAAACCCAGACCCCCGACCGAGGTGGCGCGGGTGACGCCGGGCCAGGCCGTGGACTCCTCGGCGACAGTCACGACCCCGTGGTGATGCTTGTGCACGGTGGCGTTCATCTCCTGCAGGAAGGCCACCGCCTCCAGGTTCTCCCGGCCACCGTGAATGTTCGGGGTCCAGCCGCCGGGTGGGCGGGAGTAGTCGAGGTAGAGCATCGAGGCGACCGCGTCCACGCGCAGGCCGTCCACGTGAAACTCCTCGATCCAGTACAGCGCGTTGGCGACCAGGAAGTTGCGGACCTCGGGCCGGCCGAAGTCGAAAACGTAGGTGCCCCAGTCCAACTGTTCGCCGCGCTGCGGATCGCCGTGCTCGTAGAGCGGACCGCCGTCGAACCGGGCGAGGGCCCACTCGTCCTTGGGGAAGTGAGCGGGAACCCAGTCGACGATGACGCCGATGCCGGCCCGGTGCAGGCGGTCGACGAAGGCCCGGAAGTCGTCGGGGGTGCCGAACCGTGCGGTCGGCGCGTAGTAGGAGGTGACCTGGTAGCCCCAGGAGCCGCCGTAGGGGTGCTCGGCCACCGGCAGCAGTTCGACGTGGGTGAAACCGGCGCCCTGGACGTAGGCCGAGAGTTGCTCCGCCAGTTCGAGATACGTCAGCCCAGGACGCCACGATCCCAGGTGTACCTCGTACACGCTCATCGGCGCCTGGTTCGGTTCGACCCGTGCGCGGGCCGCGATCCAGTCGTCGTCGGTCCAGACGTGGCTGCCCTGGTAGACCACGGACGCAGTGGCCGGCGGCACCTCGGTGGCGAACGCCATCGGGTCGGCCTTGTCGCGCACCGAGCCGTCGCGACCGTGCACCCGGAACTTGTAGAGCTCCCCGGGCCCCACACCGGGCACGAACAGTTCCCACACACCGGTCGATCCCAATACCCGCATCGGCAGGGTCCGGGCGCCCCACCCGTCGAAGTCGCCCATCACGGTGACGCCGCGCGCGGCCGGCGCCCACACCGCGAAGGAGGTGCCGGACACCTCGCCGTCCGGGGTGGTGTAGGTGCGTGGGTGCGCGCCGAGCACGTCCCAGAGTCGTTCGTGCCTGCCCTCGGCCAGCAGGTGCAGGTCCAGTTCGCCGAGGGTGGGCAGGAAACGGTATCCGTCCGCCACCACGACGATGTTGCCTCCGGCGTACTCGACGACGAGCCGGTAGTCGATCAGGTCCTCGACCGGGACCACGCCGCTGAACAGCCCGTCGGCCAGCTGGTCGAGCGGATGGTCGGTGCTGCCGATGCGCGCCGAAACGGCGACGGCGTGCGGTCGCAGGGTCCGGACGACGGTGCCGCCGGGGTGCGCGTGGGCGCCGAGGATCGAGTGCGGGTCGTGGTGAGTGCCCTCGGCGAGGCGGGCGAGGTCGGCGGCGGGCGGGGAAGCGTCGTACCGCCGGGGCGCGCCGCTCACGAGACGGGTGCGCGCAGGGCGAGGTGCATTCGCGCGGGGTAGGGGACGGCGGGCAGCGCGAGGATGTGCGCGACCGCGCGCCAGGGCTCGAGCCGGACGAAATTGGCCTGGCCCCAGTGGAACTGCTCGCCGGTGACTTCGTCGAGCACCGTGATCTGGTCCTGCCAGTCGCGGCCGAGGGCGGGCATGTCCAGCCAGATGGTGCCCTGCTCGGCGCCGTACGGGTTGAGATTGACGACGGTGAGCACCGCGTCACCGGTGACCGGGTCGAACTTCGAGTACGCGATCAGCGAGTCGTTGTCGATGTGGTGGAAGGTGATGGTGCGCAACTGCTGCAGCGCGGGGTGCGCGCGCCGGATCCGGTTGAGCATGGTGATCCACGGCTCGAGCGACTCGCCGCGTGCCCGCGCCTCGTCGAACGGGCGGGGCCGCAACTGGTACTTCTCGGAGTCGAGGTACTCCTCGCTTCCCGTGCGCACCGGAACGTGCTCGTAGAGTTCGTATCCCGAGTAGACGCCCCAGCTCGGACCCATGGTCGCCGCGAGTACCGCCCGCAGCGCGAACATGCCGGGGCCGCCGACCTGCAGGCTCTCGTGCAGGATGTCGGGCGTGTTGACGAACAGGTTCGGCCGGGCCTCGTCCGCCTTCGCCGCGAGTTCGAGTGCGAACTCGGTGAGCTCGGACTTGCCGACTCGCCAGGTGAAGTACGTGTAGGACTGCGTGAACCCGCGCTTGGCGAGGCCGTACATCCGCGCGGGGCGGGTGAACGCCTCGGACAGGAACAGCACGTCCGGGTCGGAGGCCTTCACCTCCGCGATCAGCCACTCCCAGAAGTCGGGCGGCTTGGTGTGCGGGTTGTCGACCCGAAAGATTCTGACGCCGTTGTCGATCCAGTACCGCACCACGCGTAGCACCTCGGTGTAGATGCCGTCGCGATCGTCGTCGAAGTTGACCGGGTAGATGTCCTGGTACTTCTTCGGCGGATTCTCGGCGTACGCGATGGTGCCGTCGGGCAGCACGGTGAACCATTCGGGATGCGCGCTCGCCCAGGGATGGTCGGGCGCGCACTGCAGGGCAAGGTCCAGTGCGACCTCGAGGCCGAGGCGTCGGGCCCGGGCGACGAACGCCCGGAAGTCTGCGAGGGTGCCCAGTTCCGGGTGGATCGCGTCGTGACCGCCCTCGGCCGAGCCGATCGCCCACGGCGAACCGACGTCGTCCGGTCCGGGAGTGAGCGAGTTGTTGGGGCCCTTGCGGTTCACTCGCCCGATCGGGTGGATCGGCGGCAGGTAGACCACGTCGAAGCCCATCCCCGCGATTCGGGGCAGGTCGTTGGCCGCGGTGGCGAAGGTGCCGTGCCGGGGCCTGCCCTCGGCGTCCCAGCCGCCGGTCGAGCGCGGGAAGAACTCGTACCAGGAGCCGAACAGGGCACGCCTGCGGTCCACCGACACCTGCAGGATCCGACCCCGGGTGACGAGGTCGCGCAGCGGGTGGGCGCGCAACAGTTGCGCGATGTCGGAGGCGAACGCCGGTGCCACCCGGGCCGGCAGCTGCTGGTCACTGCGCAGAGCGTCCGCCACCGCGGCGCACCGCGGCCGGTCGGCCCGCGGCACCGTCCGGGCCGCGCGGTCGAAGAGCCGGGCGCCGAGTTCGAGATCGTTGGCCAGATCGGCCGGCCCCTGCCCGACCGACAGCTTCGCCTCGACCGCGGCCCGCCAGGTGGTGATCGGGTCGCTCCAGCCCTCGATCCGGTACGTCCAGGTGCCGGGGCAGGTGGGGGTGAAGACGGCGGCGAAGGTGTCCGGCAGTGGGCCGGGGAGCATCGGGATCCGGATGGTCGTGGCGGACTCCGGACCGCGGACCGCGAGCGTCGCGGCGACCGCGTCGTGGCCGTCGCGCCAGACCGTCGCCGAGACGGGGAAGGTCTCGCCGACCACGGCCTTCGACGGGAATCGACCACCCGCGAGCTCGGGGACGACGTCGTCGATTCCAATCCGCCCGGTCATGACCTCAACCTTACGGGTAGGTGTACGGCCCCGCGCGGCCGAACGCGGCCGTCCGACGACAGGACCGCGGCACCGGATTTGCGTAGTCTGTGCCGGGTGAAAGCCTTGCGTCGGTTCACCGTCCGTGCCCACCTGCCCGACCGGCTGTCCGCCCTCGGGCCGCTGTCGACGAACCTGCGGTGGTCCTGGCATCCGCCGACCCAGGATCTGTTCGCGCGAATCGACCCGGAGCTGTGGTCGCAGGTGCGTCAGGACCCGATCCGGATGCTCGGTGAGGTCTCGCCGGCCCGGCTCGACGACCTCGCCGACGACGCCGACTTCGTCGCCGAGCTGGACACCCTGGCCGCGGACCTCGACGACTACCTCGAGCGGCCGCGCTGGTACCAGAACCAGCAGGCGAAGGGTGCCGACCTGGCGAGCGGGATCGCCTACTTCTCAATGGAGTTCGGTGTCAGCGAGGTGCTGCCGAACTACTCCGGTGGGCTCGGGATCCTGGCGGGCGACCACCTCAAGGCGGCCTCGGACCTCGGCGTGCCCCTGATCGGAGTCGGCCTGCTGTACCGGTCCGGCTACTTCCGGCAGTCGCTGACCGTGGACGGCTGGCAGGCCGAGCACTACCCCTCGCTGGACCCGCAGGGCCTGCCGTTGCGGCTGTTGACCGAGACCGGGTCGGGGGCCGCGGTGCTGCTGCACGTGGCGATGCCCGGCGGCCGGGTGCTCCGGGCGCGGGTGTGGATCGCGCAGGTCGGCCGGGTGCCGCTGCTGCTGCTGGACTCCGACATCGCGGAGAACGACCCGGACCTGCGGGGCGTGACCGACCGGCTCTACGGCGGCGATCAGGACCACCGGATCAAGCAGGAGATCCTGGCCGGGATCGGTGGGGTGCGCGCGGTGCGGGCGTACACCCGCTCGGAGTCGTTGGCGGATCCCGAGGTGTTCCACATGAACGAGGGCCACGCCGGCTTCCTCGGTGTCGAGCGGATCCGGGAGCTGATCACCGAGTCCGGGCTCGACTTCGAGTCGGCGCTGGCCGCGGTCCGCGCGGCCACCGTGTTCACCACCCACACCCCGGTGCCGGCCGGGATCGACCGGTTCCCGTCGGATCTGGTGCGGCACTACTTCGGCGGCAGCGGAGGCGAGAACGCCTCGGCGCTGCTGCCGGGACTGACCGTGGACCGGATCGTCGAGCTCGGACGGGAGAACGATCCGTCCGTGTTCAACATGGCTCACATGGGCCTGCGGCTGGGCCAGCGCGCGAATGGGGTGTCGAAGCTGCACGGCATCGTCAGCCGGGAGATGTTCAACGGCCTGTGGCCGGGATTCGACGCCGCCGAGGTTCCGATCGGCTCGGTCACCAACGGGGTGCACGCGCCGACCTGGGCGGCCCGGGAGTGGATGGACCTGGCGCGCCGGGCGGTCGGTCCCGAGCGGGTCGAGGAGGCGCGCGGCTGGGAGCGGCTCAGCGAGATCGCTCCCGCCGAGCTGTGGTCCACCCGCAACACGCTGCGTGCGCAGCTGGTCGACGAGGTGCGGCGCCGGGTGCGGGCGTCCTGGCTCGAGCGCGGTGCGACGGACGCCGAACTGGGCTGGGTGTCCGGAGTTTTCGATCCGGAAGTACTGACCGTCGGGTTCGCGCGCCGGGTGCCGACCTACAAGCGGCTGACGCTGATGCTGCGCGACCCGGAGCGGCTGCGGGCGATGCTGCTGGACCCCGACCGTCCGGTGCAGTTGGTGGTCGCGGGCAAGTCGCACCCCGCCGACGACGGCGGCAAGGCGCTGATCCAGCAGGTGGTTCGCTTCGCCGACGCCCACGACGTGCGGCACCGGATCGTCTTCCTGCCGGACTACGACATGTCGATGGCGCGGTTCCTGTACTGGGGATGCGATGTGTGGCTGAACAATCCACTGCGGCCACTCGAGGCCTGCGGTACCTCGGGAATGAAGTCCGCGCTCAACGGGGGACTGAACCTGTCGATCCGGGACGGCTGGTGGGACGAGATGTTCGACGGCGAGAACGGCTGGGCCATCCCGACCGCTGACGGCGTCAGCGACGAGGTGCGCCGCGACGACCTCGAGGCGAATGCGATGTACGACTTGCTCGAGCAGGCCGTGCTGCCGAAGTTCTACGATCGCGGCCCGGGCGGTGTCCCGGTCCGGTGGGTGGAGATGGTCCGGCACACGCTGCAGTCTCTGGGGCCGAAGGTGTTGGCGTCGAGGATGGTTCGCGACTACGTGGTGGACTACTACGCCCCCGCCGCCCGCGCCTCGCGGGCGGCGATCGCGGACGGCTACGCCGGTGCGCGGCAGGTGGCGCAGTACCGCGAGCGCGTCGAGTCGGCCTGGCCCGGAGTCCGCGTGGTCCAGGTGGACAGTGCGGGCCTGCCCGACACCCCGGTGATCGGGGCCGAGTTGTCGCTGCGTGCGTACGTCCGGCTCGGCGGCCTGGACGCCGCCGACGTCACCGTCGAGGCGGTGCTCGGCCGGGTCGACGCGGACGAGGAGCTGTCGGAGGTGGTGACGGTTCCGATGACGCACGCCGGCTCCGAGGACCTGGGCGAGGTGTACGTGGCGACCACGCCGGTGCCGCTGTCGGGCGCGGTCGGGTACACGATTCGGGTTCTCCCGCACCACGAACTGCTCGCGGGGGACGCCGAACTGGCGTTGGTGGCGGAGCCCGTCGGGTAGGAGCGGCCGTCAGGCCGGCCGGAGCACGATCTCCCGAGGCACTGAAACTCGCGATGACGGAGCCCCACGCC
>NZ_JBHZAH010000160.1:0-9432 GCF_042754225.1 Rhodococcus sp. NPDC059234 | reverse complement strand
GATGCGCAGCGCCGCCCGGGGATTTCCCGTCGCCGCCCCTGTTCGTTCGCCTGGCAGGCCCGCTGCCTGGTGAGCCCGCCGGCCTCAGGCGTCCGGTAGCGCGCTGTCGATGTGGTTGGCGGCGACAAGTTTGCCGCCCGACAACGACAGCACCCAGGTGCTGCCCTTCCGGTTGCGTGCCGCCGGGAGTTCGACTCCGTCGCGCTCGGCCCACCACTGCAGCAGCGGCGGGATCACCAGGCCCTGGCTGCAGATGACCTGAACGCCGCCGCGTGCGGCGATCTTTCGGATCACCGCCTGCGCGGCCGCAGGATCCTTCGAATAGGCCTCCTCGGAGAGCGTCGGCTCGACGGTGATGTCGACCTCGATAGCCTGTGCGAGCGGTTCGACCGTCTGGATGCATCTGGTCCGATCCGCGGCGTGAATCTCGGTCGCCCCGAATGCCTGTAGCAGCGCACTCAGCGCGGCGGCCTGCATCCTGCCGTTCTTGTCGAGCGGCCGGACAGTGTCGTCGCCGGAGTACCGTTCGCTGCGGCCCGCCTTCGCGTGCCGAACCATCAGCACGGTGGTGGTGTCGACGGGCACCTTGAGGAAGCGGCGCAGGACCTTGTGGTCCACCGAGTAGGACAGCGCGCCGAACACGTCGTCTGGTGCGAGCCAGCGCAGCACGTCGACCTCGTTGTTGGGCACGAACTCCCCGCCCCTGGCCTCGGCCGCCCAGTAGTCGACCCGCTTGCGCTTGCGGTGGCCCGGCACCTCGTACGACACCCGCGTGACGTGCCTGCCGAGCTGCACCTCGAGACCGGTCTCCTCCTGCACCTCGCGCAGTGCTGCCACCACCGGAGTCTCACCGGGGTCGAGCTTGCCCTTCGGAAAGGACCAGTCGTCGTACTTCGGACGATGGATCAGGGCGATCTCGATCTCGTACGGATTCGTCGGAGATTTGCGCCACAGGACTGCCCCCGCCGCAAAGATGTTGGCCTTGATCGGGCGATCCGACTTCGAGGTCACAAGCTGCCTTCCTGCGATCGGGAGAAGGGCCTACGCTCCGCCGCGGCGGCTGCGCATCAATTCCTGCTGGTGCTCGCGTACCTGCTCGCCCCGGGCGGGGGAGGCCGCCCAGCTGCCGTCGGACTGCAGCACCCAGCACCGAGTGGTCGGATCGAGTGCGGAGTCGAAGATGTCGCCGAGCTGACGGGTCAGCCGCGGATCCTTCACCTGGGCCATGACTTCGACTCGCCGGTCCAGATTGCGATGCATCATGTCGGCGCTGCCGATCCAGAACTCGTTCGCGCCGACGAAGTGCAGGATGCGCGAGTGCTCGAGGAAGCGGCCGAGAATCGAACGCACCTCGATGTTCTCGCTCAGTCCGGGGACGCCGGGCTTGAGTGCGCAGATGCCCCGGACGACAACCTGTACGGGAACCCCGGCCTGCGAGGCGCGGTAGAGGGCGTCGATCACCTGCTCGTCGACGAGGGCGTTGGCCTTGAGCCGGATCCCGGCGGGCCTGCCGGCGAGCTTGGCCTCGGTCTCCGCCTGGATGCGCGCGACGATGCCGGCACGCACTCCGTGAGGGGCGACCAGAAGGTTGCGGTACTTGGCTTTTCGCGAATACCCGGTCAGCGAATTGAACAGGTCGGTGAGGTCGGCGCCGATCTCGGGTGAGGAGGTCAGCAGACCGACGTCCTCGTAGAGCCGCGCGGTCTTCGGGTTGTAGTTGCCGGTCCCGATGTGGCAGTAGCGACGGATCGTCGAGCCCTCACGGCGGACCACGAGGCAGGTCTTGCAGTGCGTCTTGAGGCCGACCAGTCCGTACACCACGTGCACGCCTGCCTGTTCGAGCTTGCGCGCCCACTTGATGTTCGCCTGCTCGTCGAAGCGTGCCTTGATCTCGACCAGCGCGACCACCTGCTTGCCGGCCTCGGCGGCGTCGACGAGGGCGTTGACGATCGGTGAGTCGCCGGAGGTCCGGTACAGCGTCTGCTTGATCGCCAGCACGTGCGGATCCGCGGCGGCCTGCTCGATGAATCGCTGCACGCTGGTGGAGAAGGAGTCGTACGGGTGGTGCACGAGGACGTCCCCGTCGCGCAACGTCGAGAAGACGCTCTTGGGGGTCTCGCGCTCACCGAAGGCCGGGTGGGTGGCGGGCACGAACGGAGCGTCCTTCAAGTTGGGGCGGTCTACCCCGTAGACCTGCCACAGGCACGAGAGGTCCAGCAGCCCGGGCACCTGGATCACGTCGCCCGGGTCCACGTCCAGCTCGCGCAGCAGCAGCTCGAGCATGTGGTCGGTCATGTCGTCGGCGACTTCGAGCCGGACCGGCGAACCGAACCGGCGGCGCGCGAGTTCGCGTTCGAGAGCCTGCAGCAGGTCCTCGTCGCGGTCCTCCTCGACCTCGAAGTCGGCGTTGCGGGTGATCCGGAACGCGTGGTGCTCGACGATCTCCATGCCGGGGAACAGGACGCCGAGGTGCGCCGCGATCAGGGCCTCCATCGGGAGGAACGCCGGGATCGCGGACGGCGAGTCGGCCCGGTTGACCCGGACGAATCGATCGACGTTGTCGGGAACCTTGACCCTCGCGAAGTGCTCCCCGCCGTTCGACGAGTCCTTCACGGTGACCGCGAGGTTCAGGCTCAGGCCGCTGATGTAGGGGAACGGGTGCGCGGGATCGACGGCCAGCGGTGTGAGCACGGGGAACACCTGGTCGATGAAGTACTCCGACAGTCGGCGTTCGTCGGCGGCGTCGAGATCGGACCACTTGATGATCGAGATGCCCTCCGCGGCGAGCTCGGGGAGCACCTTGTCGAGGAAGGTGCGCGCATGCCGTTCGGCGATCTCCTGCGAGCGCCGGTTGATCAGGGCCAGCTGCTCGCGCGGGGTCAGCCCGTCCGCGGAGCGTACGGACAGTCCGGTCTCGTCGCGTCGCTTGAGACCCGCGACCCGCACCATGTAGAACTCGTCGAGGTTCGAGGCGAAGATCGCCAGGAACTTGGCGCGTTCGAGCAGGGGGAGCGAGGGATCCTCGGCCAGCGTGAGCACTCGGGAGTTGAAGTCGAGCCAGCTGAGTTCACGGTTGAGGTAGCGGTCCTCGGGCAGAGCGATCACCGAACCGTCCACGGCCACCGGGGTCGCCGCGGGCGGGGCCGTCGGGATCACCGGGAGGTGGTTCTCGGCGGCGCGGTCGCCGTCACGCGTCCCGTTCGTCGCCACCTGTGCTCCGATGTCCTGTCTCACGCCTTCGCCGTTGCTCACCGGTCGATCATCCCCCAGATCGGAGGCCGGCGACAATCGACAACCTCGATGTCAGATGAATTCTGTTCGACGCGTGGACTCGGCCCGCCAGCCGATTCGGCGCAGGGTCTCGGCGGTCGCGGGTCCGGGTCCCAGCGCCGCCGCGGCGTCGAGATCGGCGGCGGTGTCCACGTCGAGTCGCAACCCGGGCCAGATCCCGGCCAATGCCGTTGCGCCGGAGTCGAGATGGCGCCGCGCCGAGCCTGCACCGAAGCGCGGGTCGAGCGCCGCGCGCGCGTCGCCGACGATCAGCGCCGAGGTCCCTGTGCCGTGGTGGTCCACCACGATCGCGCGTGGATGCGGCCGGGCTCGATCGAGTGCCTCGGACAGTTCGGTCCCGGACAGGCACGGCAGGTCGGCCTGCAGTGCGACGATCGGACCGTCGGCGTCGCGGGCGGCCGTCCTCGCCGCCGCACGGAGCGCGGCGTTGAGCCGGTCCGGTCCGGGCTCGTCCGGGTCGCGGTGCCAGCGGGCTCCGGCGGCTTCGGCGACCGCGGCGACCGTCGGGTCCGGTGTGATCACCGTGACATCGCCGACCCCGGGCGTCGAGCGGGCGGCGGCCAGGGTGTCGCGCAGCATGGCCAGGACCAGCGCGGTCCGGTCGGTGGGCGCGAGGCGAGGCGCCAGCCTGCTCTTGGCTCGATCGAGCCCCTTCACGGCGATGAGCACGTGCGCCCGCCCGATCGGCGGTGGCGGGTGCGCGACGTCCATGGGTCAATCCTGCCAGCACCGGGGAGTCGGTCGGTCGGCCGCAGCCCCCTCGTCGCCGATTACTGACAGAATGCGGAGAGTTGCGGACGGAGCGGGCGAAGGAGCTACATGGGGAGAGCGGCGGTACTGGGAGCGGGTTCGTGGGGAACTGCGTTCGCGAAAGTGCTGGCGGACGCCGGTACCGACGTCACGCTGTGGGCGCGTAGAACCGAAGTGGCGGAGGCGATCTCGAACGATCACGTCAATCCGTTCTACCTCGACGGAATCGAGTTGCCGGCCACGCTCGCGGCCACCAGCGATCCGGAGCGGGCGCTCGACGGTGCCGACATCGTGGTGCTCGCGGTCCCGTCGCAGTCGTTGCGCGAGAACCTGGCGGCGTGGACGCCGTCGATCGGACCCGACGCGTCGCTGTTGTCGCTGGCCAAGGGTATCGAGAGTGGCACCCTGCTGCGGATGAGCCAGGTGATCAGCGAGGTCACCGGGGCCGACCCGTCCCGGGTCGCGGTGCTGTCCGGGCCGAATCTGGCCCGCGAGATCGCGGCCGGCCAGCCCGCCGCGACGGTCGTCGCGTGCACCGACGAATCTCGGGCCATCGAGATTCAGAAATCTTGTGCCACAGGATATTTCCGTCCATACACCAACACCGACGTGGTGGGGTGCGAGGTCGGAGGGGCCTGCAAGAACGTCATCGCCCTAGCCTGCGGCATGGCCTCGGGCCTCGGCCTCGGCGAGAACACCAACGCCTCGATCATCACCAGGGGGTTGGCGGAGATGATCCGGCTCGGGGTGGCGCTCGGCGCGAACCCGGCGACCCTGGCCGGCCTGGCGGGCGTCGGCGACCTCGTGGCCACCTGCTCCTCCCCGCTGTCCCGCAACCGGACCTTCGGTACACACCTCGCGCAGGGTGGCACGCTGGCCAGTGCCCAGGCAGCGACCAAGGGTCAGGTTGCCGAGGGCGTGAAGTCGTGTACCTCGGTCCGGGCTCTCGCGCAACGCAGCGGCGTGGAGATGCCGCTGACCGAGGCCGTGCACAAGGTGTGTCACGAGGGACTGTCGGTGCCGGAGGCGGTAGGCCTGCTGCTCGGCAGGCGCATCAAACCCGAATGAGGGCGCACCCGCTGTTGAACGGTACTGTTTGCAGGTGAGCAATCCGCGTACGAGGGTGGCTGTGGTCTTCGGTGGCCGCAGCAGTGAGCACTCGGTGTCCTGTGTTTCTGCCGGTAGTGTGCTGCGCAATCTCGACCCGGAGCGATACGAGGTGGTCCCGATCGGGATCACCCCGGACGGCGCCTGGGTACTCGGTCCGGCAGACCCGGCGTCGCTGGCCATCGACGGCCGTTCGATGCCCTCGGTGGACGCGAGCGGAGCGGCCCTGACGCTGACGGCCGACCCGACGCGATCCGGCGCGCTGGTCGCCCTCGGCAACGAGGAGGCGGGTGCAGTCCTGGCGTCGGTCGACGTGGTCTTTCCCGTCCTGCACGGCGCCTACGGCGAGGACGGCACCATCCAGGGACTGCTCGAGCTCGCGGGACTGCCGTACGTGGGTCCCGGCGTGCTCGCCAGCGCGGCGGGAATGGACAAGGAGTTCACCAAGAAGCTCCTCGCGGCCGAGGGGCTGCCCGTCGGCACCCAGGTGGTGCTTCGACCTGGTACCGCCACCCTGTCGGATGCCGACCGCACCGAACTCGGGCTGCCGGTGTTCGTCAAGCCGGCCCGCGGTGGATCGTCGATCGGCATCAGTCGAGTCACCTCCTGGGACGATCTCGACGCTGCGATCGCGGAGGCGCGCAGTCACGACCCGAAGGTGATCGTGGAGGCCGCGATCCACGGTCGGGAGGTCGAGTGTGGTGTGCTCGAATTCCCCGACGGTGCAGTGCGTTCGAGCGTCGTGGCGGAGATTCGCATGCCCGAGTTCGCGGAGGACGACGGTGCCTTCTACGACTTCGACACCAAATACCTCGACGACATCTGCGAGTTCGACGTCCCGGCCAAGCTGGAGGACGACGTGAGCGCGGAGATCCAGGCGATCGCGGTCCGCGCGTTCGCCGCTCTGGACTGCCAGGGACTGGCTCGGGTGGACTTCTTCGTCACCGAGAACGGCCCGGTGATCAACGAGATCAACACCATGCCCGGCTTCACGTCGATCTCGATGTTCCCGCGGATGTGGGATGCGGCCGGGATCGACTACCGGACCCTGGTCTCGACGTTGGTCGACACCGCACTCGCGCGGGGCACCGGCCTCCGCTGACCTCGCCCGGCGCCGACCCCCTCCGTGGATCAGGGGTTCGGCACCGGCGCCGGGTCGAGCGGTTTCGGCGTGATCGCTGTCGCGACCGCATCCGAGGCGTCCTGCAGGGGCGTCGGGCCGAGGCCGTGCGGGATCGTCACCGCCACGTAGACGCCGCGGTCGACGGCGAACCAGGTGCTGGCGTCGACACCCTCGCCACCGGGAACCTCGAACCACTGCACGCCGTTGACCACCTGCAATGCGCTCGCCGCGTTGAACTCGGTGGGCCGGTCCAGGCCGCAGCGGAGCACGATCTCCTTGGCGTCCGTCGACTGCCAGGCCGCGGCGGACTCGGGGGCCGGGTCGACCAGTTCGGCGCGGGCAAAGTCGCCGAGCTTGTCGGGTAGTGCGCCGGTCAGTGCAGTGCACTCGGCGGAGCCCGACGCAGGGGCGGGCACGGAGCCGAGTGCGACGGGTTCGAGGGTGGGGTTGCGTCCGGCCATGAAGGCGGCGACCAGGACGCCGACGACCAGGGCGACGGGCAGCGCGACCGCCGCGGCGATCAGGCCGGGGTTGCGGCGTGCGGTGACGTCGGACTCGGGGGAGGACTCGGGGCCGGGGGCGGGAGATGTATCGGTCACGCGTGCGCCGCCACCTGGCATGTCAGCGTCCGGGTGATGCCCGCGACCTGCTGAATCCGTCGGACGACCGCGGGCAGCCCGGCGGCGTCGGCCGCCTCGACGCGAGCGACCACGTCGTAGGGCCCGAGAACGTCCTCGGAGCTCAGTACGTCGGGCAGTGCCGCGACCTGCTGGGCGATCAACGTCGCCTTGCCCACCTCGGTCTGTATCAAGATGAAAGCCTGCACCACCGGTGGGCCCCTTCCCAGCGCAGTGCCCCCGCGACCTCGGTAGAGTCGCGGTGACCTGGCTTGCTCCGTGCTCGACCGGGTCGATCCCCGGCCGCTCTCAAGGGTACCGCGGTCATTTTCGACGGAGGTGCGCCATCAGTTCGACCGATCCCGACGCGGGACGCACGGTCGCCGACATCGGAGAGTTCGCGGTGATCGAGCGCGCGATCGCCGGTCGGCGGCAGCCCGACTCCACCCTGCTCGGGCCAGGCGACGACGCCGCGGTGGTGCGGGCGGCCGACGGTCGGGTCGTGGTGTCCTCCGACATGTTGGTGCAGGGCAGGCACTTTCGGTTCGACTGGTCGACGCCGGAGCAGGTGGGCCGCAAGGCGGTGGCCCAGAACGGTGCGGACATCGTGTCGATGGGCGCCTGGCCCACCGCATTCCTGGTGTCGCTCGGGTGCCCCCCGGAGACGCCGGTCGCACTGACCGACGCACTGACGGACGGCATCTGGGCCGAGGCGCAGTCTCTGGGTGCGGGCGTGGTCGGCGGCGACACGGTGCAGTCGGAGCAGGTGGTCGTGTCGATCACGGTGCTCGGAGACCTGGGTGGCGCGGACGCGGTGCTGCGGTCCGGTGCGCGTCCGGGCGATCAGGTGGCCGTCGCGGGCCGACTCGGCTGGTCGGCGGCCGGGCTCGCGGCCCTGCTCGCGGAGTCCGAAGGGTTTCCGGAACTGGTTGTCGCGCATCAAGTTCCGATGCCTCCCTACCGTGCGGGGCTCGGCGCTGCCCGAGCCGGCGCCACCGCCATGACGGATGTCTCGGACGGACTGGTCGCCGACCTCGGTCACCTGTGCACGGCCTCCGGGGTGGCCGTCGACCTCGACTCCGCCCGCCTCGGACCCGCGCCGCAGTTGGTCGCCGCCGCCGCGGCGCTGGACGCCGACCCGTTGCACTGGGTACTCACCGGTGGCGAGGATCACGCGCTGGCCGCGACCTTCCCCGCCGATACCGCCCTGCCGGACGGCTGGCGCCGGATCGGCGCGGTTCGCGAGGGCTCGGGGGTGACCGTCGACGGGCGGTCGTGGACGGGTGCCGGCGGCTGGCAGAGCTTCGACTAGATAGGTTGCAGCCATGACTGTCTATGCACTCGGTGATCGCGAGCCCGACATCCACCCGGACGCCTACGTCCACCCCGATGCGGTGGTCATCGGCGCGGTGACCCTCGCGGCAGGCGCCTCGGTGTGGCCGCAGGCCGTTCTGCGCGGCGACTACGGGACCATCAGCATCGGTGCGAACACGAACATCCAGGACGGCACCGTCATCCACTGCACGCCGATCGACCCGACGGTCATCGGGTCGGGTTGCGTGGTCGGGCACAGCGCCCACATCGAGGGGGCGACGATCGGCAACGACTGCCTGATCGCGTCCGGTTCGGTCGTGCTGAACGGGTCGAGGGTCGGCGCGGGCGCGATTGTCGGTGCCGGCGCGGTGATCCCGTTCAGGTTCGAGGTCCCCGAGCGGCGCATGGCGCTCGGCGTCCCGGCGAAGATCCGCGAGGGCTACGAGGTGCCGGTCGGGCACCTCGACACGAACGTCAAGACGTACGCCGCGAACGCCGCGTTCTACCGCGAGTCGCTGCGCAGGCTCGACTGATGCCGCCGCGTCCGCTGACCGAGCTCGTCGACCCCGGCTGGGCGGCCGCGCTGGCGCCCGTCGCCGACCGGATCGCGGCGATGGGCGAGTTCCTGCGCGCAGAGTCGGAGGCGGGTCGCGGCTACCTGCCCGCGGGGGAGAACGTGCTGCGGGCGTTCGGGCAGCCGCTCGACGACGTCCGAGTACTCATCGTCGGGCAGGACCCCTACCCGACGCCCGGTCATGCAGTGGGACTGAGCTTCTCGGTTGCCCCGGGCGTCCGTCCGGTGCCGCGCAGCCTCGTCAACATTTTCACCGAGTACAGCGCCGATCTCGGGTACCCGACGCCCGCCAACGGTGACCTGACGCCATGGGCGCAGCAGGGTGTGTTGCTGCTGAACAGGGTGCTGACCGTGCAGCCCGGCCAGGCCGCTTCGCATCGCCGCAAGGGGTGGGAGCAGGTCACCGAGCAGGCAATCCGGGCGCTCGTCGACCGGACCGATCCCACCGGCGCACCACGACCGCTCGTCGCGATCCTGTGGGGCCGTGACGCCGCCACCCTCAAGCCGATGCTCGGGGACGTGCCGGTCGTCGAATCCGTTCATCCGTCGCCGTTGTCGGCCTCGCGGGGGTTCTTCGGCTCGCGCCCGTTCAGCCGCGCCAACCAGCTGCTCGACGGGCTGGGTGCGAAGCCGGTCGACTGGCGCCTGCCCTGAAC
>NZ_JBHZAH010000159.1:0-9469 GCF_042754225.1 Rhodococcus sp. NPDC059234 | reverse complement strand
CAGCCGCATCAGCTTGTCGCCCTCGACACCCTCGGCGCGGATCTCCTCCGCGTACTGCTCGATCCGATCCTGGACCTGACCCATGACTTCCCTCGGCTCTCTCGTGATGATCCGGCGGCGAGCCGCCTACTGACAGCGAACGTCCCAGCACTCAGCCGGACACGGCGGGTGTGCTCTCGCTGAGTGGGAGCGTATGCCTCGCGGCGTGCTCGACGGCGAGATATCCGAACACCATCGACGGGCCGATGGTGGCGCCCGCGCCCGCGTACTCGTTGCCCATCACCGAGGCGGTGGCGTTGCCCGTCGCGTACAGCCCCGCGATCGCGGAACCGTCGGCGCGCAGGACCCGGCTGTTCTCGTCACAGACCAGACCGCCCTTCGTGCCGAGGTCACCGGCCTCGCACCGGATCGCGTAGAACGGGCCCTTGACGATCTCGTCCAGATTCGGGTTCTTCATGGTCGGGTCTCCGTAGTACCGGTCGTAGGCGCTGTCGCCGCGGCCGAAGTCCTCGTCCTTGCCGTTGCGGGCGAAGCCGTTGAACCGCTCGACGGTCGCCGTGAGCTTGTCCGCGGGCACCCCGATCTTGTCCGCCAGCTCGGCCAGGGTCGCGGCCCTGTGCACCACACCGGAGTCGTAAAACCCTTGCGGGAACGGCATGTTCGGCAGCACCTGCGCGAACGGGTAGCGATTCTTGGCCTTCGTGTCCATCACGAACCAGGCCGGGACGTGACCGCCCTCGAGTTGGTCGTGCACGAAGTTCACGTACGGCGACGACTCGTTGGTGAAGCGCTCGCCCTCGGCGTTGACGATCACCGACGGCGGGATGCACCGCTCGGAGACCAGCGGGATCACCGCACCCATCGGATGGAGCACCGACGGCATCCACCAGGCGTCGTCCATCAGGTCGACCGCGGCGCCCAGCTGCTGGCCGACACGAATGCCGTCGCCCGTGTTCTCCCTGGCACCGGAGCTGACGTCCGCGCGGCCGTGCTGGGGCAGGTACTGGTCGCGCATCTCCTGGTTGTGGTCGAAGCCGCCGGTCGCCAGCAGCACACCGCGCCGCGCCCCGATCCGGACCGCCTTGCCCTCACGCTGGGCGACCACACCGATCACGGTGCCGTTGGCGTCGGTGACCAGTTCGGTCATCGAGGTGCGCAGCCACAGCGGCACGCCGGCGTCCTTGAGGACCATCCGTAGCCGCGCCGCGAGGGCGCGGCCGCCGGTCGCCATGTGGCGGCGACGGATGACGTTCGAGCCGACCCGCCAGGCCGCGATCATGGACGCCTTGCGGCCCCGCCACGTCCGCTTGACCATCGCGAGGTCGTGGTAGTCCTTCGAGGTGACCCACAGGCCCAGCGGACCCTTCATGCTGTTGGGACGCTGGAACTGCTCGTCCTCCTTCAGCTTTCGGGTGTCGAACGGCAGGCATTCGATGGTGCGTCCGAGGGCGCTGCCGCCGTCCTCCTCCGGGTGGTAGTCGGAATAGCCCCTGACCCAGTACAGCTTCATGTGCGGGCTGCGGTCGAGCAGCTCCATCAGCTTCGGGCCCGCGTCCACGTAGGCGTCGATCCGGGCATCGGGCACCGTCCCCCGCGTGAGGGTGCGCAGGTAGCGGCGGACTGCCTCCGGGTCGTCACCGGCTCCCTTGCGGGTCAGTGTGGGTGCGTTCGGGATCCAGATCCCGCCGCCCGAGATGGCCGTCGAACCGCCGAACTTCTTGCCCTTCTCGATGATCAGCGTGTCGAGGCCCTGCCCAGCCGCGGTGATGCCCGCGCTCATGCCGCCGCCGCCGCTACCGACGACGAGGAAATCGACGGTCTTGTCCCAGTTCTGTTCGGTCACCGGTCGCTCGCCTTCTCCGTGCGAGTGAGGAATGCCAGCACCGCGGACACCCACGCCTGCTTTGCTTCGATCATCGTCCAGTGCCCGCAATTGGGGAACACGTGCAGTTCGGCGTTCGGAATGTCCCGCATCGGAAGCATCGCCATGTCCACCGGGCTGACCCGGTCGTCGCGACCCCAGGTCAGCATGGTCGGTGCCTGCACCCTGTGCAGCTGGGCCCAGTACGGGGTCGCCCCGGACGCCCGGGCGGCGGCCGCAGTGGCGGCGAACGCCGTGCTGCTGTACATCCGGGCGGCGATCTCGAGGGTCTTCGGCTCGGTGGCCAGTTCCCACCGTTCCTCGATGAGCTGTTCGGTGACGACAGCGGGGTCGTAGACCATCGAGTGCAGCCATCGGATCAGTCCGTCGCGGGTCGGGTTGTCGGTGAACTCCATGAGCAACTTGATGCCCTCACCCGGCCCGGGCGCGAACACGTTCTTGCCGATGCCGCCGATGGTGACGAGCTTGTTCACCCGCTGTGGCGCGTTGATGGCGACGTTGGTGGCGACGATGCCGCCCATCGAGTTGCCGATCATGTGGACCGGTTCGTCGATGCCGATCGCGTCGAGGAACATCCCGACCGACGCACCGGCCATCACCATCGGGTGGCCGTCGCCGGGGTCGCTGACGCCGAAGCCCGGGAACTCGAGTACGAGGCACCGGAAGTGCTCGGCGAAGTCGCCGAGGACGCCGCGATAGTTGCGCCAGCCGGTGACGCCGGGGCCGGATCCGTGCAGCAGGAGCAGTGGCGGGCCGTCGCCGGCCTCGTGGTATCGGAGCACGCCGAGGTCTGTGGCGACCTCCCGCTTGGTGCCCTCGTAGGTGAGTTCACTCGTCATGGCGCCGACGCTTCCAGTTCTGCCGGCGCCGGGGAGGGCTGGTCTCGATCAGCGAGATCGCCTCGGGCCCGGCGAGCGCGGTGTAAGGGTGCCCACACGGTTCCACTGAACGGGATCCTGGACCGGAGCCCGGATGCCGAATTCCTAGGCTCGTTTTCATGCGTCACGAGACCACGACCACCGCCACCCACGACCCCGCCGAGCTGCGGCAGATCATGGGCCAGTTCGCTTCCGGTGTCACCGTGGTGACCGGACTCGACGAGGACGGACCGATCGGGTTCGCCTGCCAGTCGTTCGCGTCGGTGTCGCTGGATCCGGCGCTGGTGCTGTTCTGCGCCGATCACCGCGGCCGCGCGTGGCCGCGGATTCGGCGGGCGGGACGGTTCACCGTCAATGTCCTCGCCGAGTCCCAGGCAGACGTGTGCGGACGGTTCGGATCCAGCCGCGGCGCGAAGTTCGACGGCCTCGACTGGGAGCGCTCCCGTTGGGAGACACCGTCGTTGCACGAGGTCCTGGTGCGGGTGCACGCGGAGGTCGACACCGTGCACCCGGCAGGCGACCACGACGTGGTGCTCGGTCGGGTGCTCGAACTCGAGGCGGTCCGCGACGATCGTCCGATGGTCTTCTTCCGCGGGGGGTTCGGGCTCGATCCGGTCTCGGCGCGCACCTGAGGCGACCGGGGCCGACTCAGATCCAGCCGCTGCGCAGGCCCGCCACGGTCAGCCGGCTGAGCGCCTCCGCTGACCAGGTCTCCGTCACGGGCTCGACGGGCCGCGACGACCGGCGCGGGCTGCCCAGCTCGGGGTACAGCGTCCGTCCGATCTCACGGGCCGCATCGACCACCAGCGGGGCGACGCGCTCGAGCTGAGCCGTGCGAGAATCCCCGCACAGTGAGACGGCAGCCACCGGGCCTTCGTGCCCGCGAACGGCGACGCCGACGCAGGCCACCCCGCGCGCCGATTCCCCGCGTTCGAACGCCAGCCCGCGGCGCTGCCGGATCCGGTTCAGCTCGAGGTGCAGGGTGCCCAAGTCGGTGATGGTCCGTTCGGTACAGCGGTTCAGTCGCGCGCCGTCGTACAGGGCGTCCACGCGCTCCGGGTCGAGCCAGGCGAGCATCGCCTTGCCCGCCGAGGTGGACTGCGCGGGCACCCGGCCACCCACCCGCGACGGGATCGAACTCGCCATCCTGCCGCCGACCTTGTCCAGGTAGATCGCCTCGTGGCCGTCGAGCACCGACAGGTGCACCACCATGCCGGTCTGCATGTGCAGGTCGTGCAGCAGCGGCGCGGCCGCCTCCCGAACCTCCGCATGACCGCCGCCGCCGCCGATCCCGAGGGCGCGCCTGCCGAGGCGATACCCGAAGGCCGCGTGTTCGACCCAGTTCAGTTTCACGAGGGAATCGAGGATGCGGTGGACGGTCGATCGCGGCAACCGCGACCGGCAGGCGACCTCCTCGAGGGTCAGTCGAGCGGCGCGACCGTCGAACGCGTCGAGGATCAGGGTCATGCGCTCGACCATCGAGGGCGGGACCTCCCGCTTGTCACTGCGCGCGGGAGCTTCGGTGATGACAGTCATGGCGACTCCTGTCGATCCGGACCGGGTGGACCGATCCGCAAAACTGAAATGAATTCTGAAACTGTAGCAACTGAAGGTGTGATCGGGAACACCCGACCGAGAATCGCTCGTCCCGGTCATCGAGAGATCGATTCCGGGCGGGCGGGAACTGCGATAGGAACGACAGGGGTCGGCCCACCAACAGGGAGCGAGAGAGACATGCGAATCGGGATCGTCAGCCCGGTGCTGATCCAGCACCCTGCCACCCGGGCAGCCTGGGAGATCGAGGCGGGGATCACCGAGGTCGCCGACATCGCGGCCACCGCCGACCGGCTCGGCTACCACCACGTCACCTGCAGCGAACACGTCGCGGTCCCGGCGGAAACCGCCGCCGAACGCGGCGGGACCTACTGGGATCCGCTGTCCACCCTCGGCTTCCTCGCCGCCCGGACCAGCCGGATCCGGCTGGTCACTCAGGTTCTCGTGCTCGGCTACCACCACCCACTCGAGATCGCCAAGCGCTACGGCACCCTCGACCGCGTCAGCGGCGGACGAGTGACGCTCGGCCTCGGCGTCGGCAGCCTGCGCGAGGAGTTCGACCTCCTCGGCGCCCCCTTCGAGGGCCGCGGGGCGCGCGCGGACGACGCACTACGCGCACTGCGCGCGGCCCTGGGCCGTCCCACCCCCGAATACCACGGCGAGTTCTACGATTTCGAGGACTTCGTGATCGAACCGCACGCCGTGCAAGAGCACCTGCCGCTGTGGATCGGCGGCCGGACCCCCCGCTCGCTGCGCCGCGCCGTCGAACTCGGCGACGGCTGGGTCCCGTTCGGGATTCGCATCGACGACCTGGCGGCCATGCTCGCCAATGCCCCGGTGCCCGCCGGGATGGAGATCGTGCTCAACGCGGGCCGCTCCCTCGACCCGGCGGGCTCGCCCGACGCCACCGCCCGCACCCTGAGCCGACTGCGCGGCGCCGGCGCCACCGTCGCCAGTGTCAACCTCGAGGCGACCAGCGCTACGCACTTCTGCGACCAGCTCGCCACCCTCGAACAGCTGGCCCGACCGCTCGGCATCGAATTCGACTGAACCACAACCGAAAGGACCACCACATGACAGACAACACCGAGCTTGTCGGCCGGCTTGCGGAGCGTGTCCAGATGCTCGAGGACAGGCTCGACATCATGAACCTCATCAGCGGCTACGGCCCGGCCGTGGACAGCGGATCCGCCGAGGCCGTCGCCGACCTGTGGACGGAGGACGGCCGCTACGACGTCGACACCGGCGCGATGACCGGGCGGACCGAGATCGAGGCGATGGTGCACTCGCGCAACCACCAGTCGTACATCCACGGCGGCTGCGCGCACCTGGTCGGGCCGCCGCACATCGTCCTCGACGGCGACACCGCGGTGGCCACCTGCCACTCTCAGCTGGTCATGCACGACGGCGAGACCGGCACCAACCGGGTCGCCCGCATCACCGCGAACCGCTGGGAGCTCGCCCGCGTCGACGGCCGGTGGAAGGTCACCGTCCGGACGAACCGACTGCTCGACGGCCGCGCCGAGGCCCGCGAGATCCTCGCTGCCGGCGCAACCGGCGCGGCACTGTCCTTCTAGTCCGGAACCTCGAAACCGCAATCGCCGGACACCCTTTCGGGTGTCCGGCGACCTGTGCTGGTCTAGCCCCGGACCGACGCCCGACCCTCCAGCGTGGACTTGGCCCAGCGGTAGTCCGCCTTGCCCGCCGGCGAACGCACGATCGCGTCGACCGCGACAACCACACGCGGCACCTTGTAGCGGGCCACCTGTGTGCTGCAGTGCCCGATCAGGTCGTCGAGGCCCGGAGTCTCGAATCCCTCGCGGGTCTGGACCACCACCCCGACCGTCTCCCCGTACCGGGCGTCCTCCACTCCGGCGACCAGTGCGTCCATCACGGCGGGATGGCTCTTGACGGCCATCTCCACCTCCTCGGGGTAGACCTTCTCGCCACCGCTGTTGATGCACATCGAGCCGCGGCCGAGCAGCACGATCGAGCCGTCGTCGTCCACCTTGGCCATGTCGCCGAGGATCGACATGCGAACACCGTCGATCACCGGGAACGTCGCGGCGGTCTTCTCGGGGTCGCCCCAGTAGCCGAGCGGGACGTTGCCGGAACGGGCGATGTAGCCGACCTCGCCGGATCCGGGCGCGATCGGCCGCATCCGCTCGTCGACCACCCGAACGGTCGGCTTGGCGGCAATCCGCAACAGTCCGTCCGCGCCGATCTCCAGGTTGCCGTCGACGCCGGACTCCGAGGCACCGAACCCGTCTCGGACGGTGAGCTGGGGCAGCGCCGCGCTCAACTGGTCCCGCACGCTCTTGGAGAACAGCGCGCCGCCCGACCCGACCACCGACAGTGAGCTGAGATCGTGGTCCTTGGCGCTCGCGTCGATGGCGTCGGCGAGCGGTCGGGCCATGGCATCACCGACCACCGTCATCGTCATCACACGCTCGCGTTCGATCAACGCCAGGCACTCCTGCGCGTCGAACTTGGGCATCAGGACATGAGTTGCACCGACCATGAACGCAGTGAACAGCGAGTACAGCGCAGCGCCGTGAATCAGGGGCGCGGTCAGCATCCACGTCATCGGCGGGATGTGCGGGACGGCGGCCGCCATCTCGGCCGCGCTCTCGTAGGGGTCACCGAACGGGTTGCCGCCGCTGAGTGCGGCGTGGAAGAAGTCCTCGTGCCGCCACATCACGCCCTTCGGCATGCCGGTGGTACCACCCGTGTAGATGACGAACAGGTCGTCGTTGCTGCGGTCGGGAAAGTCCCGGGCCCCCGATCCGCTCTCGACTGCTGCCTCGAGATCCACGGCGCACGCCGAACCCCAGGTGACGTCAGCGGCCGGACCGACCGTCACCACCAGACCGACCTCGGGCGCGTTCGGCAACACCGCGGCGACGGTCGGCGCGAACTCGCCGTCCGCGATCACCGCGACCAGTTCCGCGTTGGTGAACAGGTACGTCAGCTCCGCGTCCACGTAGCGGTAGTTGATGTTCACCGGGACGGCCCGAATCTTCAGGCAGGCCAACAGTGCCTCGACGAACTCGGTGCTGTTGCGCATGAACATCCCGACGTGGGCCCCGGGCCCGATCCCGGCGGCATCGAGGTGGTGAGCGAGCCGGTTGGCCCGCTGGTCGAGTTCGGCGAAGGTGCGCCGCTGCGAGCCGCACACGACGGCGGTGCGATCCGGGACGGCGTCGACCGCCGCCTCGAACAGGTCTGCAAGGTTGAGCGACATCGAATGCCCTTCGGTTCCGTTGGCGAGGACGCCATCGGAGCCTCCCGCAACGCACGAATGTGTCGGCTCTCACTCTCGGTCACCGGGACCGCCCGAACCCGTCAGCCCATTCTTGCCAGAAATTAGAATGAATACTAATTTCCGAGGAACCCAACCAACACCGAAGGAGACCCTCATGGGTGAAACAGTGAGCTTGGCGGGGCGCACGGCCGTCGTCACCGGCGCGGGCGCCGGACTCGGACGGTCGGAGGCGCTCGCCCTCGCCGCCGCGGGCGCTGCCGTCGTCGTCAATGACATGGGACCGGCAGCGGAGGCCGTGGCCGAGGAGATCCGGGCCGCGGGCGGACGCGCCGTCGCCGTGCTCGGCGACGTGTCCGACTGGACGCTCGGCGAGCGACTCATCGCCGCCGCCGTCGAGAACTTCGGTTCCTTCGACATCCTCGTCAACAACGCGGGCATCCTGCGCGACAAGATGATCTTCAACCTGTCCGAGTCCGACTGGGACGACGTGATCCGTGTGCACCTCAAGGGCCACGCCGCCACCTCGCGCGCCGCCGCCGTGTACTGGCGCAACGCCAGCAAGGCCGCGGGCGGACCCGTGTACGGACGGATCGTCAACACCTCCTCCGAGGCCTTCCTCTTCGGCTCGGCCGGACAGCCGAACTACTCGGCCGCGAAGGCGGGCATCACCGCGCTGACGCTGTCCTCCGCGCAGGGCCTGGCCCGTTACGGCGTCACCGCCAACGCCATCTGCCCACGCGCCCGCACCGCGATGACCGCCGACGCGTTCGGCGAGGCCGAGGACACCGGCTCCCTCGATGCGCTCGCCCCCGAGCGAGTCGGCACCCTGGTGAGCTACCTCGCCTCGCCGGCCTCGCACGAGATCACCGGCCAGGTGTTCGTCGTGTACGGCAAGATGGTGGCCCTCATGGCCTCCCCCAAGGTCGAGAACCGTTTCGACGCAGCAGGTTCCACATTCACGGTCGAGGAGCTCGACGAACAGCTCTCGTCGTACTTCGTGGGTCGGGGACCGTACGAGACGTACGCTGCGTACAGCGTGGCCGAGCTGGAAAAGCCCGCCCTCGCGGTCGACTGATCAGGTGAACCGGAAGGAACCCGACATGAGACTTGCGGACAAGGTCGCCATCGTCACGGGCGGTGCCGGCGGAATCGGGCGTGGCATCGTCCGGGCGTTCACCAAGGAGGGCGCCAAGGTCCTGTTCGTCGACATCAACGACGACGCCGGAAACGCGCTCGAGGACGAACTCGACGGCGCCGGAAGGTTCCTGGGCGCCGACATCTCGAAGGAGGACAACGCGGCCGCGATCGTCGACGCAGCAGTCGAGGCGTTCGGCAAGGTCGACGTCCTGGTCAACAACGCCCACGCGTCGCGCCAGGCACCCCTGCTCGAGACCACCCAGGCAATGCTCGACCTGTCGTTCGGGACCGGGTTCTACCCGACGTTCTGGCTGATGAAGGCCGCCCACGCACAGCTCGCGGTGAACCAGGGCTCGGTGATCAACTTCGCCTCCGGCGCCGGCATCGAGGGCCAGGTGAACCAGGGCTCGTACGCCGCCGCGAAGGAGGCGATCCGGGCGATCAGCCGGGTCGCCGCCAACGAGTGGGCACCCGACAACATCAACGTCAACATCATCTCGCCGCTCGCCCTGACCGAGGGCGTCGAGGCGTACGTCAAGGCGAACCCCGGCGTCGAGGACGCACTGCTCGCCAAGACCCCGCTGCACCGGTTCGGCGACCCCGAGTCGGACATCGGCCGGGTCGCGGTGTTCCTCGCCAGCGAGGACGCCGCCTACATGACCGGCCAGACCCTGATGGTGGACGGCGGCAGCATCAAGCTGCGCTGAGCGGCTCCGCCGCAGTGGTGCGGTGACGGAGTGCAGGCACTCCGTC
>NZ_JBHZAH010000158.1:0-9498 GCF_042754225.1 Rhodococcus sp. NPDC059234 | reverse complement strand
GTACACCCGTGGGTGTACCGGCTTTCGAAATATGGTGCGCGATACTGGGATTGAACCAGTGACCTCTTCCGTGTCAGGGAAGCGCTCTCCCGCTGAGCTAATCGCGCAGGTGCACTACATGAGAGGTGGAGACGGGAATCGAACCCGTGTGCACGGCTTTGCAGGCCGTTGCCTCACCACTCGGCCACTCCACCGCAAGGTTGAGTCCAACCTCTCGAGCGGACGACGGGATTCGAACCCGCGACCCCAACCTTGGCAAGGTTGTGCGCTACCAGCTGCGCCACGTCCGCATCGCACATCCGAAGGCGTTGCTGCCTCCGTGGTGCGAGATGAAACACTAGCCGACGCCGTGTGCAGTAACAAATCCGCTGGTCATCGCCCGCGTTCGGCGCGAATCGCCCGGATCCGCGCGGGATTCGATCTGCCTCTGGGCCCCGGATCGCGGCGCCAAGCCCCTTTCTCGTGCGGGCGGCCGTTTCTCGTGAGGGTGGCCCGGGATGGTGGCCGGGAATCAGGTGACCTCACGCTGTCTCGGCCCCGACAGGCGGGATGACCTGCAGGTTTTCCTCCGGTCGCGGAGCGTGTTAATGTTCCTCCTCGTTCGGCCGCGAGGGTTTGATGCGCGGCTCGGTCCCGTGGCTCAGTGGAAGAGCGTCCCGTTCACACCGGGAAGGTCGCTGGTTCGATCCCAGCCGGGACCACAGATCGAAAAGGCCGTCACCGAGGGTTCTCGGGGCGGCCTTTTTGTTGTCTAATGAAGCCCCATGACCGTGGTTCAGGGATTTCCCGCCGTGATCGACGAGAACGCGCAGACACTCATCCTCGGTTCCATGCCAGGCGTTCCTTCGCTGGTCGCGGGCAAGTACTACGCCAATCCGCGCAACAGCTTCTGGCCGATCATGGGTGCACTGTTCGACGCCGGACCGCCACACCCGTACCGGGTGCGTGTGCACCGGCTGCAGGCTCGCGGCGTCGCACTCTGGGACGTGCTCAAGGCCTGTCGGCGACCCGGCAGCCTGGACTCGAGCATCGATCCGGCCACCGAGGTGGCGAACGACTTCGCCGCTCTGTTCGCCGGCCATCGCGAGATCAGCCGGGTGTTCTTCAACGGCGCCAAGGCCGAGGCGGTCTACCGGCGGACGGTGGTGTCCGCGGGACTGCACCCCGCCGACGTCCAACTGACCAGGCTGCCGTCGACAAGTCCCGCGAACGCGGCGACGCCGGTGCTGAAGAAGGTCGAGGCGTGGCGGGCTCTCGTCAACGGATGACCGATCCCGCCGCCGAGTTCGACGGCGTCGCGCTGGTGGATCGGCGGTGGCTCGCCGACCGGATCGCGGACACCCGGCGCGCCTGGGCCTGCGAGGACGACCGCGTCGCCGGAACCCTCTGGTGGTATTCGACGAGCTCGGCGCTGCTCGCCCCGCCGGTCGCGGCTCTGCTGGCGAGCGGCACTGCGCCAGATCCACGTCTGACGGAGCTCGTCTGCACCGCGCGCCCCGACGGATCGCTCGACTCGGTCCGCTCCCGCGCGACGGTCCGCGGCCCGGAACCGTTGGCGGACGGGCTGCGTGAGTCGATCGGGGCGATCGTCGACGCGCTCGCGGAACTGGGTGGCCCCGCCGCGCGATCGCTGTGGGCCGTTGCCGCCGACTCCCTCGCCAACCGCGGCCTCGACGCGGGCACCGCGCTGGGCAGTCCCGCAGCGGGCAGCGCCCTCGCGGCCGCGCTGGCCGAGTTGATCGGGCCGCCGATGCCCCGGCCGCGTTTCGTCGACGTCGCTCCGCACGGCTCGGTCGCGGCTGCCGTGGATTCGGTGCCCGCACCGGGCAGCAGGAGATTCCTGCGCCGATCCTCGTGCTGCCTGATCTACCTTTCCCCGGTGGTCGCCGCGCCCGGCGACATCGAGGCGGGCGAACGGGCCAAGTGCACCAGCTGTCCCCGTCAGCGGCCGGAGGTCCGGTCGGCGAGGTTGGCCGCGCTGCTCGGGTGAGCGGGGTGATTCGATCGGGGTGCCGATAGCATGAGGGCTCATCGCCGCGCCGATCCCGGTCGGCACACACATCGAGGAGCACATCGCCGTGACCACGCCTGCATCAGTAGCCCCAGCCGCCCGCGTCCGGGTGCATGCGGGGACTACCGCCGGCACGGCGGTTCGCGAGGCCGGGCTGACCGGCAAGGGCGCCGACGCGATCGTCGTCGTTCGCGACGCCGAGGGCAACCTCAAGGACCTGTCGTGGATTCCCGAAGACGACGTGGAGGTGGAGGCCGTCGCGGCCGACACCGCGGACGGCCGCATGGTGATCCGGCACTCCTGCGCGCACGTGCTGGCGCAGGCCGTGCAGGCCGAGTTCCCGGCCGCCAAGCTGGGCATCGGCCCGCCGATCAAGGACGGCTTCTACTACGACTTCCGGGTCGCCGAGCCGTTCACCCCCGAGGATCTGACCCGCCTCGAGAAGCGGATGAAGCAGATCGTCAAGGGCTCACAACGCTTTTCGCGTCGCGTGGTGGAGAACATCGAGGACGCGCGGGTGGAACTCGCGAACGAGCCGTTCAAGCTCGAGCTCATCGACGACAAGTCGGGAATCGACGACCCCGAGGTCATGGAGGTCGGCGGCAACGAGCTCACCATCTACGACAACCTCGACCCGCGCACGGGAGAGCGGATCTGGGGCGACCTGTGCCGCGGCCCGCACATCCCCACCACCAAGCACATTCCGGCGTTCAAGCTGACCCGTAGCTCGGCCGCCTACTGGCGCGGTGACCAGAATCGCGAGGACCTGCAGCGCATCTACGGCACCGCCTGGGAGTCGTCCGAGGCGCTCGACAAGCACATGGAACTGCTGGCCGAGGCCGAGCGGCGGGACCACCGCAAGGTCGGTGCCGAGCTTGACTTGTTCAGCTTCCCCGACGAACTCGGCTCCGGACTGCCGGTGTTCCACCCCAAGGGCGGCATCATCCGCCAGGAGATGGAGAACTACTCGCGTCAGCGGCATGTCGAGGAGGGGTACGAGTTCGTCAACACCCCGCACATCACCAAGGGGCACCTGTACGAGGTCTCCGGGCACCTGGACTGGTACCGGGACGGCATGTTCCCGGCGATGCACATCGACGAGGAACTGAACGAGGACGGCACCGTGCGCAAGCCGGGCCAGGAATACTTCCTCAAGCCGATGAACTGCCCGATGCACAATCTGATCTTCCGCACCCGCGGGCGTTCGTACCGGGAACTTCCGCTGCGGCTGTTCGAGTTCGGCTCGGTCTACCGCTACGAGAAGTCCGGTGTCGTGCACGGTCTGACCCGTGTGCGTGGCATGACCCAGGACGACGCGCACATCTACACCACGCGCGAGGACATGCGTGACGAGCTCACCCGCACGCTGAACTTCGTGCTCGGCTTGCTCAAGGACTACGGCCTCGACGACTATTACCTCGAGCTGTCCACCAAGAACCCCGACAAGTACGTCGGCGACGACGCGACCTGGGAAGAAGCGACCAACACCCTCGCCGAGGTCGCCGAGGCGTCCGGCCTGACCCTGATCCCGGACCCGGGCGGCGCCGCGTTCTACGGCCCCAAGATTTCCGTGCAGGTGCAGGACGCGCTGGGGCGCAGCTGGCAGATGTCGACCATCCAGCTCGACTTCAACCAGCCCGAGCGCTTCGAGCTCGAGTACACCGGGTCCGACGGTGCCAAGCACCAGCCGGTGATGATCCACCGCGCCCTGTTCGGGTCCATCGAACGGTTCTTCGGTGTGCTCACCGAGCACTACGCCGGCGCGTTCCCGGCGTGGCTGGCGCCGGTGCAGGTCGTGGGCATCCCCGTCGCCGAGGCCTTCGAGGCGCACCTGTTCGACGTGGTCGGCAAGCTGAAATCGGCGGGGGTGCGCGCCGAGGTCGACGTCAGCGACGACCGGATGCAGAAGAAGATCCGCAACCACACCACCCAGAAGGTGCCGTTCATGCTGCTCGCCGGCGAGCGGGACGTCGAGGCCGGCGCGGTGAGCTTCCGGTTCCGCGACGGAACCCAGATCAACGGCATTCCGGTGGACGCCGCGGTCGAGGCGATCACCGGCTGGATCGCGCGGCGCGAGAACGCCTCGCCCACGGCCGAACTGCTCGGCGGTCTGCAATGACCGAGGACGCCACGCCCCCGGAGTCGTTGGTGGACACCGGTCCCGGCGACCCGGACCGGCTGCAGCGGCTGTGGTCGCCGCATCGGATGTCCTACATCGCCGAGACGCCGAAGGCCGCCGAGGCCGGTGAGGGGCCGTTCACGGCGATCCCGAAGATGAGCGACGAGGAAGGCCTGATCGTCGCGCGCGGCGACCACGTGTACGCGGTGCTCAACCTGTACCCGTACAACCCGGGGCACATGATGGTGGTGCCGTACCGGCGGGTCGCGGCGCTCGAGGACCTCACGCCGGAGGAGTCGGGTGAGCTGATGGCCTTCACCCAGCAGGCGATCCGCGTGATCAAGCGTGTGTCGCGGCCGGACGGGTTCAACGTCGGGCTCAATCTCGGTGCGGCGGCTGGTGGTTCGCTCGCGGAGCACCTGCATCAGCACATCGTCCCGCGATGGGGTGGCGACGCGAACTTCATCACGGTGGTCGGTGGCGCGAAGGTGATGCCGCAGTTGCTGCGCGAGACTCGGGCGCTGCTGTCGGCCGCCTGGGAAGACGGGGGCCGGTAGGTGCTGAGCATTCTCGGGCGTGCCTCGGTCTCGAAGGCGACCGCGCCGTTGGGCCGGGCGCTCGTGAAGACCGGCCTGACCCCCGACGCGGTGACGGTGTTCGGCACCGTCGCCAGCGTCGCGGGCGCGGTGACGCTCTTCCCGTCCGGGCATCTGTTCTGGGGCACGATACTCATCTGGTTCTTCGTCATGTTCGACATGCTGGACGGGGCGATGGCACGGGCGAGGGGCGGTGGAACCCGCTACGGCGCAGTCCTCGACGCGACCTGCGACCGAATCGCCGACGGCGCAATCTTCGCCGGACTCGCCTGGTGGGCGATCTACCACGAGAACAGCAAGTCGCTGCTGATCGCGACGCTGATCTGCCTCGTCACCTCGCAGGTGATCTCGTACGCGAAGGCCAGGGCCGAGGCGAGCGGGCTCTCGGCCGACGGGGGTCTGATCGAGCGGCCGGACCGGCTGATCATCGTCCTGGTCGGCGCCGGCCTGACCGGAATCGCCGGACATTTCGGCATCGGGTGGCTCGAATGGGCCGTCTACCTGGCGATGTGGGTCCTCGCCGTGGCGAGTGTGATCACGGTCTTCCAGCGGGTGCTGGCGGTGCGCAACTCGCCCGGCGCGCGGGAATTGCTGCCGACGGCCGCGCCCGCGGGAGAGGATCCGACTTCGTGAGCCGGGCACCGCACACGACATGGGCCGAACGCGTCACCGACCTCGGCTACGCCGCCGGCTGGCGGCTGGTCCGGGCGCTGCCCGAGCGGGTCGCCACCGGTCTCTTCGATGCCGGCGCAGATTTCGCCGCGAGGCGCGGCGGCGGCCCGGATCAGCTGCGCCGCAACCTCGCCCGCGTGGTCGGCGTGCCGGCCGACCAGGTGCCCGACGAGCTCGTCCGGGCATCGCTGCGCTCCTATGCGAGGTACTGGCGGGAGGCGTTCCGGCTGCCGTCGATGGACCAGGTCGAACTCGGCCGACGCCTCGACTCGCGCGTGCACGGCCAGGAGAATCTGGAGGCCGGCCTCGCCGCGGGGCGCGGGGTGGTCCTCGCGCTGCCGCACAGCGGGAACTGGGACATGGCGGGCGTGTGGCTGGTGCAGCGGCACGGCCGGTTCGCCACCGTCGCCGAGCGGCTCAAGCCCGAATCGCTGTATCAGCGATTCGTCGCGTACCGGGAGAGCCTCGGCTTCGAGATCTTCCCGCTGAGCGGGGGAGAGGCGCCGCCGTTCGAGCAGCTGGCCGCTCGGCTCCGCGAGAATCAGGTGGTGTGCCTGCTCGGCGAGCGCGATCTCGCCAAACGCGGTGTACCCGTGACGTTCTTCGGTGAACCGACGCGGATGCCTGCCGGGCCCGCGAAGCTCGCCATCGACACCGGCGCCGCGCTGCTCCCGGTGCACTGCTACTTCGACGGCGAGGACTGGGGCTTCCAGGTCGATCCGCCGATCGACACCTCCGGCGGGATCGGGCCTGCCACCCAGGCGCTGGCGGACCGGTTCGCCGTGAACATCGCGGCGCACCCGGCGGACTGGCACATGCTGCAGCCCCTGTGGCGGGCCGACCTGTCGCAGGCACGGCTCGCGCGAATGGAGTCGTAGATGAAGATCGGCATGGTCTGCCCGTACTCGTTCGACGTACCGGGCGGTGTCCAGGCCCACGTCGTCGAGCTCGCGCAGGTGCTCATCGAACGCGGCCACCGGGTGAGCGTGCTTGCGCCGGCCTCGGAGGGCACCGAGCTGCCGGACTTCGTCGTGTCCGCCGGTCGCGCGGTGGCGATCCCGTACAACGGCTCGGTGGCCCGGCTGACCTTCGGACCGGTGTCCTACGCGCGGGTGCGCCGGTGGATCGCCGAGAACGACTTCGACGTGCTGCACATCCACGAGCCGAACGCGCCCAGCCTGTCCATGCTGGCGATGAAGATCGCCGAGGGGCCGATCGTCGCGACCTTCCACACCTCGACCACGAAGTCGTTGGTGCTGAGCACCTTTCAGGGCGTGCTGCAGCCCTACCTGGAGAAGATCAGCGGACGCATCGCGGTCTCGGAACTGGCCCGGCGCTGGCAGGTGGAATCGCTCGGCTCCGACGCCGTCGAGATCCCGAACGGAGTCGACGTCTCGGCGTTCGTGAGCGCCGCCGCGCTGGAGGGGTATCCGCGCGCGGGTGGCACCGTGCTGTTCCTCGGTCGGTACGACGAACCCCGCAAGGGGATGGCTGTGCTGCTCGACGCGTTGCCCACGCTGGTCGCACGGCACCCCGAGCTCGAGGTGCTGGTGGTCGGGCGCGGGGACGAGGACAAACTTCGCAAGGACGCCGGCCGCTACGCGAAACACCTGCGACTGCTCGGTCAGGTCACCGACGAGGAGAAGGCGTCCGCGCTGCGCAGTGCGGACGTGTACTGCGCGCCGAACCTCGGCGGCGAGAGTTTCGGCATCGTGCTCGTCGAGGCGATGGCCGCCCGCACCCCGGTGGTGGCGAGCGAACTCGACGCGTTCCGTCGCGTGCTGCGGGACGGCACCGCGGGCATGCTCGTACCGGTCGGGGACTCGGACGCCCTCGCCGGCGCGCTCGACGCCCTGCTCAGCGATCCCGATCGCAGGCGGGCGCTGATCGACACCGCCACCGAGGTGGTCGCCGAGTACGACTGGCCGGTCGTCGCGGAACAGATTCTGCGCGTCTACGAGACGGTGACGGTCGGTGCGCAGGGCGTGCGGGTGGAGGCGCGGTCGTGACCTTCTCCGCCACCACGATCCTCGTTCTCGCGCTGGTAGCCGCGCTGGTCGTGGCGATCGGTGTCTGGGCCTACGGCACTGCCAACCGGCTCGACCGGCTGCACGTGCGCTCGGACCTGTCTTGGCAGTCGCTGGACGCCTCCCTGGCGCGGCGCGCGGTTGTCGCGCGGGCGGTCGCGGCGGCGTTGGTGCCGACCGGGTACGCGTTCGGTACCGCGCCCGCAGTGCAGACGGACGGAAAGCGACTGGCCGCGTTGGCTGATCAGGCCGAGCGGGCGGATCGCGCGCACCGCGAGACCGCGGAGAACGCGCTGTCCGCGGCGCTGTCCGCGGTGCCGCCGGTGGCGCTCGCGCCGCAGCTGGTCGCGGAACTCGCCGACTCCGAGGCTCGGGTGCTGATCGCCCGCCGGTTCCACAACGACGCCGTCCGGGACACCTTGGCGCTGCGCACCCGCCGACCGGTGCGCTGGCTGCATCTGGGCGGCACCGCGCCGCTGCCGACGTACTTCGAGATCGCCGAGCGGACCACACCGTCCGCGGGGGCCGGGCTCGACGTCGACGAGATGCGCACCTCCTCGCGCGTGGTCCTGATCGACGACCGTGGACGGGTCCTGCTGCTGCGTGGTCACGATCCGCAGATCCCGGACGTCCATTTCTGGTTCACCATCGGCGGCGGGGTGGAGCGGGGGGAGAGCCTGCGGGACGCGGCGGTACGCGAGATTCGTGAGGAGACCGGTCTTTCCGTCGATGCTGCGGACCTGCGTGGGCCGATGTGGCGTCGAGTGGCGGTGTTCCCGTACGACGGCGACCTGATCCGCTCCGAGGAACTGTTCTTCGCGTTGCAGACCAACGGGTTCGAACCGCAGCGCAACGGTTTCACCGAACTCGAGCGCCGAGCGATCACCGGGCACCGCTGGTGCACGGCCGCCGACATGCGGGCGATCGCCGGGTCCGGCGAGACGGTGTATCCCGAGGACCTGCCAGACCTGGTCGACGAGGCGAAGGTGGTCGTCGCGCGGCGCGTCGAGCCCGAGGTCCGCTCCATTCGCTGACCGGTCGATCGGCGGCGCGCCGCCTCGTCCTAGAATTGAAAGAGTTCCCCGTACAGGTCTCTACTGATGGAGTTTGCCGTGAGCACCCCTGATACCGCCCCCACCACCGGCACCGCCCGCGTCAAGAGGGGGATGGCCGAGATGCTCAAGGGCGGCGTCATCATGGACGTCGTCACCCCCGACCAGGCGAAGATCGCCGAGGACGCCGGCGCCGTCGCCGTCATGGCCCTCGAGCGGGTCCCCGCGGACATCCGTGCGCAGGGCGGCGTCTCGCGCATGTCGGATCCCGACATGATCGACGGCATCATCTCCGCGGTGTCGATCCCGGTGATGGCCAAGGCTCGCATCGGTCACTTCGTGGAGGCGCAGATCCTGCAGTCCCTCGGCGTCGACTACATCGACGAGTCCGAGGTGCTCACCCCGGCCGACTACGCGAACCACATCGACAAGTGGAAGTTCACCGTCCCGTTCGTCTGCGGTGCCACCAACCTCGGCGAGGCGCTGCGTCGAATCACCGAGGGCGCGGCCATGATTCGGTCCAAGGGCGAGGCCGGCACCGGTGACGTCTCGAACGCGACCACGCACATGCGCACTCTCGGCGCGGAGATCCGCCGCCTCGGGTCGATGAGCGAGGACGAGCTGTACGTCGCGGCCAAGGAGCTGCAGGCGCCGTACGAGCTGGTCGTCGAGATCGCGAAGGAGGGCAAGCTGCCGGTCACGCTGTTCACCGCGGGTGGCATCGCCACCCCGGCCGACGCGGCGATGATGATGCAGCTCGGCGCCGAGGGCGTGTTCGTCGGTTCGGGCATCTTCAAGTCGGGCAACCCGGCGGAGCGGGCCGCCGCGATCGTGAAGGCCACCACCTTCTTCGACGACCCGGACGTGCTGGCGAAGGTCTCGCGCGGCCTCGGCGAGGCGATGGTCGGCATCAACGTCGACGAGATCCCGCAGCCGCACCGCCTCGCCGAGCGCGGCTGGTGACTCGAACGTACTGAGCGCACAGGCGCCACCGCTTCCGCGGTGGCGCCTGTGTTTGTTC
>NZ_JBHZAH010000157.1:5827-9665 GCF_042754225.1 Rhodococcus sp. NPDC059234 | reverse complement strand
CCGCTCACGCGGGTGGCGCCTTCGTTGCGTTCCGGACCCATCCGACCGATTCCGCGCACCGGATCTGCCGCGATCACACCCCCCGATTCCGCCGCCCATGACCGTGAGATCGAGACAACGGGGGTGCGACGACGGGGAGTCGGCCGGTGCCGTCGTCAGGCCGCTCGCGCCTCGCGCCGGTACGCCCCCGGCGCCAGCCCGTACTCGCGCTTGAACGCCTTCGCGAAGGCGAACTCGGAGCCGTATCCGGCCCGGTCCGCGACCGCGCTCAGCGGGGCGTCGGATTCGCGTAGCAGCCGGGCGGCCGTCGTCATCCGCCAGCGGGTCAGGTAGGCCATCGGCGGCTCCCCGACGAATGCCGTGAAGCGCCGAGAGAAGGCGGCCCGGGACAGGCCCGCGCGGGCGGCCAGCGACTCGACCGACCACGCGGCCGCGGGATCGTCGTGGATCGCCGCCAGCGCGGGCGCGACCGCCGGGTCGGCGAGCGCCGCGGCCCAGCCCTCCGCGCTCGCCGAGGGCTGGGCCTCGAACCAGGCCCGCAGGATGTACAACAACAGCGAGTCGATCAGTGTGGGCACGATGCCGTCCGATCCGATCCGCGGGTTCTCCAGTTCGGCCCCGAGCAGCTGCACGGCGGCGCTGAGCTCGGGGTGCCTGCCCTGCCCGGTCTGCAGGTGAACCACCTCCGGCAACTGCCGTACCAGCGGGTGCGGGCGCCGCTGGTCGAGGTAATAGTTGCCGCAGAGCAGGCTGGTCAGCGGCCCGTCGCCGCCGAGCGACACCGTCCCGATCGGTGAGCCGGGGTCGAACCGCTGCGCCGTCTCCAGCACCGGCGGGGTGGCCGGGTGGTCGGCGAGGATGTGGCCGCGGCCGTCGCGCAGGAAGACCACGTCGCCCGGGCTCAGCGCGATCGGCGACAGGGGCGAATCCTCCAGGGGCACCAGCCAGCACGTGCCGTGCAGCACCACGTGGAAGCCCGCCCCGGCGACCGCCGGCAGCCGCAGGCCCCACGGGGCACGGCCGTCGGTGCGCACGGACGACGGGTGCCCGGTACGCATCGAGCCCAGTGCCTCGGTCAGGATGTCCACGCGCACTGCCCTCCTCGTCTCGACGGCAACGATACGGTCCGCGGGCCCGGCTCAGGCGACCGTGAGCACCACCTTGCCCTGGGTCCGGCCCGAGCCGACCAGCTCGTGCGCGCGACCCGCCTCTGCCAAGGGGAAGGTCGCGTCGATGTGGGGCCGGATCCGGCCGGCATCGACGAGCGCGGCGATCGCCTCGAGCGAGGCGTAGTCCGGCTCCACCGACACCCCGGCGAACCGCCGCCCGGCCGCCTCGACCTCCCCGGCGAGCTGCCGGTCGCCGTGCTCCATGATGCTGACCAGCGTGCCGCCCGGCCGCAGCACGCCCAGCGCGCGCCGGCCCTGCGAGGTGGAGTCGAAGACCACGTCGACGTCCCGCACCACCTCCGTGAAGTCGGTGTCGCGGTAGTCGATCACCTCGTTGGCCCCCAAGCCGCGCACGAACTCGTGCCGGGGCGCGCCCGCCAGGGCGATCACGTGCGCGCCGCGGGCCTTGGCGATCTGCACAGCGAGGTGACCGACTCCGCCGGCCGCCCGGGTGATCAGCACGCGGTCGCCCTCGCCGACCCGCGCCGCGTCCACCAGCCCCTGCCAGGCGGTGAGCCCGGCCAGGGGAAGGGCCGCGGCCTGGACGTGGTCGAGCGATTCCGGCTTGCGGGCCACCTGCCGCGACGGGGCCACCACGTACTCCGCGTAACCGGTGGCGGCGCGGGGGAAGAACGGCATCCCGAACACCTCGTCACCGACCCGGAACCGGGCGCCGGGCCCGGCCTCCTCGACCACGCCCGAGATGTCCCAGCCGACCCCGAAGCTCGGCTGCCCCAGCAGCGGGTACGCCCCGGAGCGGACCGCAACATCCACCGGGTTCACCCCGCTGGCGTGCACGCGGACGAGCACCTCGCCGCCGCGAGGTTCCGGCCGTTCGGTCTGCACGGTCTCGAGCACCTCGGGGCCGCCGAATGCGTTCTGGATGACTGCCAACATCACGGACTCTCCTCTGTCGATCGGGTTGATGTGCTCAACCGTAGGGAGATCCGACGAGCCGCAGAATGTCTCCAGATCTCGGAATCATGTCCGATCGTCCACCGCTTGGGGACGCTCGGACATCGCCCATCTCGCGCGGAGGATCGGCCCACGGCGACGGGGGTGAACCAGGGCGTCAGTCCTGATGGAGCTGCACCAGGTTCCCGCAGGTGTCGTCGAACACGGCAGAGATGCCCGACGGGTCGGCGGTCGGCTCACGGGTGAACCGGACCCCGAGCTCGATCAGACGCTCGTACTCCGCCCGCACGTCCGCCGTGCCGAACACGATCGCCGGCAAGCCCTGCTCGTACACACCCGCGCGATAGGCCTCGGCAACCGGGTTGTCGCTCGGCTCGAGCAGCAGACCGACTCCGTCCGGGTCCTGCGGGGACTTGACGATGAACAGGTGGTGCTCCGGCATCGCGAGCAGTTCCTCGAATCCGAGGGTGTCGCGATAGAACTCGAACGCGGCAGCGGGGTCGGTGACGTGGATCCCGCACATCTTGATTCGCATGCGGCCGAGGCTAGCGGCCAAGGCAGATACTGCGTTCCCGTCAGGACGGGCGAGGCGGGCCCTCACTACGTCGACTCGACCGTCCCGTCAACTCCGCAGATCCTCCTCGAACACGTTATGAATCCGTGTCCTGACCGGCCAATTCGGACACACAGGTCGTGCGTCACACCGCCCGTAGCTACCGGCGAGTACGCCCTTTTCCCAGGTAGATGGCATCTTTGTTTAACACTTCGGCGATCCGGTCCAGTGTTGAACCAAAAATCACGAAACTGCAACGAGTTCTCAAAGCCAATGGCATGGTGTGAGGAATTTCATCCGCCCCCCATGTCCGGCGCTGGTCTCTCGAACCGGCCGGATGCAAGGAGATTCGATGTCGAAGCCCTCAGTACGGCAAGTCGCCGTACCCGTAACCAGCGCGGCGGTGGTCGCCGGCATGATGCTGATCGGCGCGCCGGCCAACGCCGCTACCTCCACCACCAACTTCACCAGCTCGTGTCAGGCAAAGTCGGTCCTCACGGTCGACAAGTCGGTCGCGGCCTCGATGACCGTCGACGCTCCGGCATCGGTCAACGCCGGCGAGACGTTCACCTACCGCATCAAGCCGAATGCGTCCTCCTACCCGAACTCGGATTCGGGCGCGACGACCACGAACCTCTCGCGACTCAAGTACGACTACGCGATCCCCGACAACGCCACCTTCGTGAGCGCGACCGTGGTGCCTGGCACCGCCGTCAACATCGACAATGTCGCGCCGAACGTGCTTCGTGTGAACGACAGCGGAGCGGTGGACAACGCGGCCGGCACCATCGTCAGGCTCTCCGGCAACAACGAGGTCGTGGGCAACGGCGCGAACAACAGCACGAACAGCGAGGGCGGCATCCGCGTACCCAAGGCGAAGAAGAACCTCGACGGATCGACCAACAGCAACGGCGACAGCTGGTACCAGCTTCCCGCGGTAGACATCACGGTCACCGCCGTCGCGCCTGGTGTCATCACCCCGAAGGTTCGCACCGCCGGCAGCGCCGCCAGCTACGGCAACGACCAGAACTTCAGCACCTCGTTGGCGAAGGCGTCATTCCTCGGCGGCACGCAATGGGCACCCACCCGGTGCATTCCCAGCGACAACAAGAGCGCGCCCAACGCGGGCGCAGGCCCGCTGGCGAGCATCACGGTCAACAATTCGGCTCCGGTCCTGGTCGACACGACCACCACCGTCAAC
>NZ_JBHZAH010000157.1:0-5729 GCF_042754225.1 Rhodococcus sp. NPDC059234 | reverse complement strand
ACGTCCCGGCCACCGCCAAGACCGGCACCGCCGTCGACCTCACCGCCACCGTCGCCCCCGCGGGCGCCACCGGCACCGTCCAGTTCAAGGACGGCACCAACAACATCGGCAACGCCGTCCCCGTGAACAACGGCACCGCCACCCTCAACCACACCTTCACCACCACCGGTGCGCACGCCATCACCGCCGTCTACAGCGGCGACGCCGGCAACAAGCCGTCCACCTCCGCCGCGGCCAACGTCGACGTCACCACCGACCCGGTGATCGTCGACACCACCACCACCCTCAACGTCCCGGCCACCGCCAAGACCGGCACCGCCGTCGACCTCACCGCCACCGTCGCCCCCGCGGGCGCCACCGGCACCGTCCAGTTCAAGGACGGCAATGACAACATCGGCAACGCCGTCCCGGTCAACAACGGCACCGCCAGCATCAACCACACCTTCACCGCCAACGGTGCGCACGCCATCACCGCCGTCTACAGCGGCGACGCCGGCAACAAGCCGTCCACCTCCGCCGCGGCCAACGTCGAGGTGTCGACCGACCCGGTCGTGGTGGACACCACCACCACGCTCAACGTCCCGGCCACCGCCAAGACCGGCGCCGACGTCACCCTGAGCGCGACCGTGGCACCCGCCGGGGCCACCGGCACCGTCCAGTTCAAGGACGGCAATGACAACATCGGTGCGGCCGCACCGGTGAACAACGGCACCGCCAGCATCACGCACGCCTTCACCACCACCGGCGCGCACGCCATCACCGCCGTCTACAGCGGCGACGCCACCAACCACCCGTCCACCTCGGCTCCGTCCAATGTCGACGTGACCGTCAACGTCGTCGACACCACGACCACGCTGAACGTGCCGGGCGAGGCAACCACCGGTGAGTCGGTGGACCTCTGGGCGCTCGTCACCGGCCCGGACAACGCCCCCGCGGCGGGCGGCACCGTCCAGTTCAAGGACGGCAGCACCAACATCGGCGGGCCGATCGCGCTCGACAACAACGGCGGCGCGAAGCTGGCGCACACCTTCACCACCGCCGGGGGCCACTCCATCTCCGCGGTTTACACCGGCACGGACGGCTTCAACGGCTCGACCGGCCAGGCCAAGACCGTCACCGTCAAGGACCCGGCCCCGGTCGAGGTCAACACGGTGACCACCCTGAACGCGCCTGCAACGGCCACCAAGGGTGACCCGGTCAACCTGACGGCCACGGTCAAGACCGAGAGCGGCGATCCGGTCACCACCGGCACTGTCCGTTTCATGGACGGCACCACCCCCATCGGTGAGGCCGTGAACGTGGTCAACGGGCAGGCCGTTCTGCCGCACGCGTTCGGCCAGACCGGCGCCCGGCAGATCACCGCGGTGTACACCGGCGCCACCGGATTCAAGGAGTCCACGTCGGCGGCCTCGACCGTCACCGTGTCCGCACCGGGTAACGGCGGAGGATCGCTCGACTTCGGTTCGCTCGGCAAGCTCTTCGGCTAGCACTCGGTAGCTGACGGACGCCCCTCACCGATAGCGGTGGGGGGCGTTCGTCGTCCGCCGGTTCACGTGAATCCGTGTCCCGCCGTCGCACGGAATCTCGCTCGCGCACAACCCTCCCGGAGGTGGGCTCGATGTCCTATGTTGGCCGGATGACCATGGCTCCCCCGCGACTGAGCAGATCGACCGTCGCCGGCTACTCGCTCGGCTCGGTCGGGACCGGCGGCTTCGCCACCCTCCCCGGACTGGTGCTCGCGTACTACCTCACCGACACCCTCGCGGTGCCGGCCGCAGCGGCGAGCGTCGTGGTCTTCGCGCCGAAGGCCCTCGACGTCCTGGTAAACCCCATGATCGGGTCCCGCAGCGACGCCGAGGCCGCCCGGACGGGCACCCGCAGGCGGTTCCTGCTGCTCGGCGCACTCACCCTGCCGATCTTCTTCGCGCTGACGTTCGCGGTGCCCGCAGGCCTCTCGGCGACAGCCGGATGCCTGTGGGTCGGTGCGGCTTTCATCCTGTCCGCGATCGCCTTCAGCCTCTTCCAGGTGCCCTACATCGCGCTGCCCGCCGAACTCACCCAGGACTACCACGAGCGATCCCGGCTGATGTCGTGGCGGGTCGCCCTGCTCGGCGTCGCGATCCTGCTGTTCGGCGCCGGCGGGCCCGCCCTGCGCGAACTCGGCGGCGGCGGCCGTCCCGGATACCTCGCGATGGGCGTGGTCGCCGGCCTGCTGCTCGGACTCGGCATGCTGGCCTCCTGGTCGATCGCGCCCCGCGGGCCTGCCGTCTCGACGTCGGATTCCTCTGCCACACACGGTTTCTCCGACGCGCTGGCGGCCGCCCGTTCGAGCGAGCCGTTCCGGATCCTGCTGATCACCTTCGCGCTTCAGGCCCTCGCGACCGGGGCGATGCTCGGCGCGGCGCAGTACGTCGCGACCTACATCCTCGACTCGGAAGGGGCCGTGTCGATCCTGTTCGCGGCGCTGGTGGCACCCGCGGTCGCGGTGATGCCGCTGTGGATCCGCCTGGTGCGTGCCTGGGGCAAGCAGCGCGCGTTCCTGCTCGCATCCGGACTGTTCGTCGCCGCCGACGTCGCCCTGCTCGGCCTGCTCGCCGGCCACGGACCCTGGGTGTACGCGGCCGTCGGGGTAGCCGGAATCGGTTACGCCGGAATGCAGATGCTGCCGATGTCCATGTTGCCCGACGTGATCACCGACCACGAGGAACGCGGCGACGGCGCCGTGCGGGCGGGTGCGTTCAGCGGCGTGTGGACCGCCGCCGAGACTATCGGCATGGCGCTCGGACCGGCCCTGGTCCTGGTGATCCTGGCCGTCACCGGGTTCGTCTCGTCGAGCGGCGACCAGGTGGCCGAGCAGTCGTCGGCCGCCCTGACCGGAATCGTGCTGGCGTTCACCGCCGCCCCCGCGGCGCTGGTCGGCGTGAGCATGCTGATCCTTCGCCGGTACCGACTGGCGGCCGAGGAACGAAACAGAGGACGTTAGAGTGGAATTCGAACGCACCCCCGCCGACATCCTGGCCCAGCTGGACGAGCTACGCGCGGCCGACGCACCGACCGCAGGCGGCCACCTGCTGTCCTACGTGTACGACCCAGGCGTCGCCGAACTGGACGACCTCGCCGCGGCTGCAGCCCGAAAGGCGCAGTCGCTCAACGGACTCGACCCCACCACCTTCCCGTCGGTCGCCTCGCTCGAGCGGGACCTCGTCGGCCTCGCCCGGGCCGTCCTCGCCGACGGAGTCGAGGGGGCGGTCGGCTCCGTCACCAGTGGCGGCACCGAGAGCTGCCTGCTCGCGGTCAAGTCCGCTCGCGACAGCTGGCGAGCCGCCACCGGCAGCGCCGACCGGCCCACGCTGGTGATCGGGTCCACCGCGCACGCCGCGTTCATCAAGGCCGCGCACTACCTGGACCTGCACCTGCGGGTGCTGCCGGTGGACCCGGACACCTGCCGGCTTCGGCCCGACGACGTCGCCGCCGCACTCGACGAAACCGTCGCGCTGGTGGTGGCGTCCACTCCGTCGTATCCGCACGGCGCGCTGGACCCGGTCGACGAGATCGCGGAAGTGTGTGCGGCACAGGGCGTTCCCGTACACGTGGACGGCTGCATCGGCGCCTGGGTGCTGCCGTGGTGGCCGGGCGGGGACGAGCGGGCCGCCTGGGACCTGCGGGTACCGGGCGTCGCGAGCCTGTCGGTGGACCTGCACAAGTACGGCTACGCCCCGAAGGGGGTGTCGGTGCTGTTGTACCGCGATCGCGACCGGCATCGGCGGCAGTGGTTCGCGACCAGCGCCTGGCCGGGATACGCGGTGGTCAACCCGACCATCCTCGGTTCGCGCACCGTGATGCCGATCGCCGCGGGCTGGGCGGTCTCGCAGGCGTTGGGCCGCAGCGGGTTCGAGGAACTGACCGGCCAGATCGCACGCGCGGCCGAGCAGCTCCGCAAGGTCGTGGACGCGACGGAGGGCCTGCGGGTGGTCGGCGATCCGGTCGGTCCCCTGCTCGCGGTGGCCGCCGACCCGGACGTTCCCGCACCGCGACGGGTGGACCCGCACCGCTGGGCGGACGCGGCGAAAGAGCTGGGCTGGGTGCTGCAGCCGCAGCCGGGCCGACGACAGTCCGACGGCACGGAGCTGCCGCGGACCACCCACCTGACCGTCACCCCGGTCACCGAGGCGGTGGTCGGCGAGCTCGGCGACGCACTGGTCAGCGCCGCCGACACCGTGCGCGGCGTGCCTGGTGCGCAGGCACCGGCGGATTTCGTCGCCGCCGCCGGCCAGATCCGCCCCGAGGACCTCACCAGCGAGAATTGCGCCGCCGTGCTCGCGATGGTCGGGCTCGAACCGGGCGGCGGACTCGACGGCCCCGTGGCCGAACTGCTCGCGCTCATCGAGGCCTTGCCCGAACCGGTCGCCGAGCGGCTGCTGGTCGAGTTCCTCGCCCGGTTCATGGAGTAGGCGCCTGCGTCCCGCCTCAGGTGGTCGCGTCGGCGCGGTCGGTCGGGACGATCAGGTCGGTCCGCATGGTTGCCGGATCGGCCTCGGGGGACGGCTGCGTGACGTACACCTCGACCATCGTGCCGTCACGGAGGGTGGCGCCACCGGCCTGGACCGCCGTCATGAGCTTCTCCCATGCCGTCGGGAGTCCGTCGTAGGCACCCAGGTGGGAGAGGGTGGCGGCGGGGCCCGCCGGCAGCTGCGACCCGACCACGACGGCTCCGTCGACGGCGATCGGCGCGGCGATCGCCTGCGCCACGGGGAAGCCGATCTCGAGGTCGAAGGTCGTCGCCGGGTCGCCGCGGTAGATCGCGACGGCGGGACCGGTGGGGGTCAACTCACCCGCGGCGATCGCGGCGCCGAGCGCCTGGAATCCGGTGTCGAACAGACCTGCCAGATCCGCCATGGTGACGGCGCCGTGCCGGAGGACGGCGAGAGGCGTTGCGTCGAGATCGAGCCAGGCGACTGAGGTGTTCGGCTCTGCGGGCAGCGGAAGGGGCATGGTGGACCTCCTGGCCTCGGGGCGTACAGGGCGAAGTCCGCCTCAGTGTAAGGCGAGCGGGCCGCGAACGGATTCCTCCCGCGGCGGCGGCGCCGCGACAGGAGGATGATGGGCGGTAGGCACAACTGCGGGGAGGCACTCATGGACACCGTCGTTCTGTTCCTTCTGGCCTGCGCGGTGTACTGGTGGTCCAACTGGTGACGCGAGCTCAGGTCGGCGAACGATCCTCGCCAACTCCTTGACTTTCCTCTCGTCCTTCGCGCTCGTCCTGCGTGACCCGGCAGGTCGGGCAGAGCCCCCAGAACACGACCTCGGCCTCGTCGACGACGAACCCGTGCGTGTCTGACGGCTGCAGGCACGGGGCCTGGCCGACCACGCAGTCGACGTCGACGACGGTGCTGCACCCCCGGCACACCAGGTGATGGTGGTTGTCCCCGGTCCTGGTCTCGTACCGGGCCGGAGAGCCCGCGGGTTCGATCCGCCGGAGCAGTCCGGCGCTCACGCAGGCCTTGAGCACGTCGTAGACGGCCTGAGTGGACACCGAGCCGAGTTCCGTACGAACCTTGACGGCCACACTGTCGGCATCCGAATGCGGTTGCGCGGCAACCGCATTGAGCACCGAAACACGCGGAGCGGTGACCCGCAGCCCGGCCGCGCGCAGCTGCACGCGGGCGTCGGGGTACTCACTCGCGTCGGGCATGGTCCAAGTATGCGCCCATTCTGGAACAAGTCAAGAA
>NZ_JBHZAH010000156.1:0-9677 GCF_042754225.1 Rhodococcus sp. NPDC059234 | reverse complement strand
GGGTCACTGTCGACAGCCGGATTCGTACCAGGCGCCGGAGGTCAGCCGGCGGCGACCACCCCGGAGCCCCAGGCGCCCTGCATCTCGGCGGTGCGCTTGCGCATGGTCGCAAAGCTGTGCCGGGCCGGGCTGATCATCTGGGTGAACCAGTTGCGGTGATGCTCGTGAAGGGCGGCAGCCACTTCGGGGATCAGGATGCAATGCACCCCGTCGACCATGCCAAGACGGTGCCGACCGGGGTGTTGGACAGTGCTTCGCATGGTGATCCTTCGTCTGAGAATTGGGCGGCCTGGCGCGTCCGCTCGAAGATAACCGAGAAACGTCCAAACCTGGTGTATTTAGGCCGGATGTGCTGCGGCGTGTTTGGTGACAGACTGGAGCGCGTGTTGCGAATCGGCCTCACTGGAGGCATTGGAGCGGGAAAGTCCACCGTGTCACGGATCCTCGGCGATCTCGGAGCCGTCGTCGTCGACGCCGACCTGATCGCCCGGGAGGTCGTCGAACCGGGTACGCCGGGGCTCGCGGCCCTGGTGGCCGAGTTCGGTGACGACATTCTCCAGGCGGACGGGCAGCTGGACCGACCGGCGTTGGCGGCCAAAGTATTCGGTGACGATGACGCCCGGGGCAGGCTCAATGCCGTCGTGCATCCACTGATCGGTGCGCGCACCGCCGAACTCGTCGACTCCGCTCCCGCGGATTCGGTAGTGCTGCAGGACATTCCGCTGCTGGTCGAGGGGCGCATGGGTGCGCTGTTCAATCTCGTCGTCGTGGTCTACGTCGATGCCGAGGAACGCGTCCGGCGGCTCGTCGAGCTGCGCGGCATGCCGGAGGAGGACGCGCGGGCGCGAATGTCGGCCCAGGCCACCGACGACGCGCGCCGCGCCGCGGCCGACGTCTGGCTGGACAACACCGGTCCGCAGGGCAGCCTGGACGCACCGGTCAAGGCGCTGTGGGAACGACTGCTCGAGTACGGGCGAAACGTCTCGACGGGGACGGTCGTACGGGTGGCTCCGGTGCTGGTGCCCGCGGATCCGACCTGGCCGGCGCAGGCGCGACGGCTCGTCGCCCGACTGCAACTGGTCTGCGGGGACGCCGCACTGCGCGTCGATCACATCGGTTCCACCGCGGTGCCGGGCCTCGATGCCAAGGACGTTCTCGACATCCAGGTGACCGTGGCGAGCCTGGCCGCCGCGGACGCGCTCGCAGACGTGCTTGCCGAGGCCGGCTTCCCGCGGGTCGAGTCGGTCACCCGTGACGACCCGAAGCCGGCCTACGGAATCGGCGGTGAGGCCGATCCCTCGTTGTGGGACAAGCGGTTCCATGCCGGCGCGGATCCCGGCCGGCCCGTCAACGTCCATCTCCGGGTGGACGGATGGCCCGGGCAGCGGTTCGCCCTGCTGTTCCGGGACTGGTTGTATGCCGACCCGGAGGCGTCCGCGGAGTACCTCGCGGTCAAGCGCGCTGCCGCGGCGAAGGTGGCGGGTGAACCGGACGTCGTGGCGGCGACCGAGGCCTACGTCGACGCGAAGACGCCGTGGTTCGACGCGGCCCACACCCGGGCGTGGGCGTGGGCGAAGGAGACCGGCTGGGCGCCTGCCTGAGAGGGACGTCAGCGCCAGTCGATCGGCATGCCCAGGTCGGCGAGCCACGCGTCCAGGTCGTGGCCGTGCGCCGCGATGCCGTCGACGGCCGTCGTCGCGGTGAGGACGGCGCGCTCGGTGGTGTCGGCATCGAGGTGACCCGCGGCGTGCGCGGCGATGAGCTCGTCGACGTCGAGCAGTTCGGTGTCCCGTCCGGTGCGCACGATCAGGTCCAGGTAGTGGTCCTCGGAGCGCCACTCCTGCTCGCCCGCGGTGAAGTCACCGATGTCGACGTACCGGTCCTGGTCGCGGGCGTGGAAGGGGTGGTAGTGGAAGATCGACGCCCGTAGACCGAGCGAGGGCAGCAACCACGACTCCAGGTAGTGGAAGTGCGGATGGTCGGCGGGCCGGGCCATGTAGAGGCCCCACGGCTCGACCCGGAAGTGGTCGACCGGCCGCACGAATCCCTTCGGGTCGGTGTTGGTCCGATCGACCAGGTTGAAGGCCTCGACCTTCGGGGCGTGCACGTCCATAGCTGCTGAACCTACCGGTCGGAGCGGGCCGGGTCGGTTCGTCGGGAAGCCTGTCGGACCCTGCGCCTACCCTGGTGCCATGGCGTTCGCATCCGAGCATCCCGTGGTGGCGCAGTCCGAATTCCGGCCGGTCGGAGACATCGAGCGGTCGGAGGCCCGTTTCGAGGTGGTGAGCGAGCACCGGCCTGCGGGTGACCAGCCGGAGGCCATCGCCGAGCTCGAGCGGCGCATCCGGGCCGACGAGAAGGACGTGGTGCTGCTCGGCGCGACCGGCACCGGCAAGTCGGCCACCACGGCATGGCTGATCGAGAAGCTGCAACGACCCACGCTGCTGATGGCGCCGAACAAGACGCTGGCCGCCCAGTTGGCGAACGAACTGCGCGAGATGCTGCCGAACAACGCGGTCGAGTACTTCGTCTCGTACTACGACTACTACCAGCCCGAGGCGTACATCGCCCAGACGGACACCTACATCGAGAAGGACTCGTCGATCAACGACGACGTCGAGCGGCTGCGGCACTCGGCGACGTCGAGCCTGCTCTCGCGACGGGACGTCGTGGTGGTCGCCTCCGTCTCCTGTATCTACGGCCTCGGCACCCCGCAGTCCTACCTGGACCGGTCCATCCAGCTCGACGTCGGGCTGGAGGTGCCGCGCGACGGCCTGCTGCGGCTGCTCGTCGACGTGCAGTACAACCGCAACGACGTCGCGTTCACCCGCGGCTCCTTCCGGGTGCGCGGGGACACCGTCGAGATCATCCCGTCCTACGAGGAACTCGCCGTCCGGATCGAGTTCTTCGGCGACGAGATCGAGGCGCTGTTCTACCTGCACCCGCTGACCGGTGAGGTGGTGCGGCAGGTGGACTCGCTGCGCATCTTCCCGGCGACCCACTACGTGGCGGGTCCGGAGCGGATGGAGCGTGCGGTCAAGGACATCGAGGCGGAACTCGAGGAGCGGCTCGCGGACCTCGAGGGACGGGGAAAGCTGCTCGAGGCACAGCGGCTGCGGATGCGCACCAACTACGACCTCGAGATGATCAAACAGGTCGGCTTCTGTTCCGGCATCGAGAACTACTCGCGGCACATCGACGGCCGCGGCGCGGGGACCGCGCCCGCGACCCTCATCGACTACTTCCCCGAGGACTTCCTGCTCGTCATCGACGAGTCGCATGTGACGGTTCCGCAGATCGGCGCGATGTACGAGGGCGACATGTCCCGCAAGCGCAACCTGGTCGAGTACGGCTTCCGATTGCCGTCGGCCACCGACAACCGCCCGCTCACCTGGGAGGAGTTCACCCAGCGCATCGGCCAGACCGTGTACCTGTCCGCTACGCCGGGCAAGTACGAGCTGGGGCAGGCCGGCGGCGAGTTCGTCGAGCAGGTCATCCGACCCACCGGGCTGGTGGACCCCGAGGTCGTCGTGAAGCCGACGAAGGGGCAGATCGACGACCTGGTCCACGAGATCCGGCAGCGCACCGAGAAGGACGAGCGCGTACTGGTCACCACGCTGACCAAGAAGATGGCCGAGGACCTCACCGACTACCTCCTCGAACTCGGGATCAGGGTGCGGTACCTGCACTCGGACATCGACACCCTCCGCCGGGTGGAGTTGCTGCGTCAGTTGCGTCTCGGCGAGTACGACGTGCTGGTCGGTATCAACCTCCTCCGGGAGGGCCTCGACCTGCCCGAGGTGTCGCTCGTCGCGATCCTCGACGCAGACAAGGAAGGCTTCCTGCGCAGCTCGACCAGCCTCATCCAGACGATCGGCCGCGCCGCCCGCAACGTCTCCGGCCAGGTGCACATGTACGCCGACAAGATCACCGACTCGATGGCACAGGCCATCGAGGAGACGGATCGGCGCCGCGAGAAGCAGATCGCCTACAACAAGGAGAAGGGCGTCGACCCGCAGCCGCTGCGGAAGAAGATCGCCGACATCCTCGATCAGGTCTACGAGGAGGCCGACGACACCGCCGCCGGGGTCGACATCGGAGGGTCGGGCCGCAACGCCAGTCGAGGCCGGCGGGCGCAGGGCGAGGCCGGACGCGCCGTCAGTGCCGGTGTGTACGAGGGCCGTGACATCAAGGCGATGCCGCGGGCCGAATTGGCCGACCTGGTCAAGGAACTCACCGATCAGATGATGAACGCGGCCCGGGAGCTCCAGTTCGAGCTGGCAGGCCGGCTCCGCGACGAGATCGCGGACCTCAAGAAGGAGCTGCGCGGTATGGATGCGGCCGGACTCCAGTAACCGGGAGTGAGGCTGCGGCAGGACGGAATTCACCGGCCGTCTACGGTGAGGAGCATGGACGCACAGTCGGCCGGGCAGGTCGCGCGAACACTCGATCTCATTCACGGCGTGTCCTACTTCGCGCCCGAGGCGAACGAGGCGCTCCTCGCCGCTGGGCTGCACCCCGGCGGAATGTGCTACTTCGCTGGGCGTTCGGCGGCGATGGGTGCGGTGTCCGGTGCGGTGGTGGCCGCGACGTTCTACAACTTCAACCCGGAGCTCGTCGCCAGGTACATCCCGGCGGCATGGTCGCTCGTCGACCCGGAGAAGGTCGTCGCCGCGCGCTACCGGGGGGTCGACGCGGCGCTGCGCCGCGTGCTCGGCGCCGAGGTTCTCGCCTCCACCGACCTGGCGGAGGCCGCGGACCTGGCAGCGACCGCGGCTCGAGCGATCCCCGCTGTCGACGGCCGACCCCTCTATGCCGCGCACGCCGATACGCCCTGGCCCACCGATCCGCACCTGGTGCTGTGGCACGCACTGACGCTGCTGCGTGAGTACCGCGGAGACGGACACATCGCGGTGCTGCAGACCGTGGGACTGTCCGGCATCGAGGCGCTGATCTCGCACACCGCGACGGGCGTCGGCTTCCAGGAGGAGTTCGCGCGCACCCGCCGCGGCTGGTCCGAGGAGCAGTGGGCGCACGCGCGCGGCCGGCTCAGCGCACGCGGTCTGCTCGACGGGTCGGGGGAGTTGACCGCGCCCGGACTGGCGCTGCGCGAGCACATCGAGCACGTCACCGACGAGCTGGCCTTCGCGCCGTGGTCGGTGCTGGGCGACGGCGGCTGCGAGCGCCTGCTCGAGGTCGGATCCGCGATACGCGCACGGCTGTTCGCCGAGGGTGTCTTTCCGGCGGGCGTGTTCGGTCCGGGCGTGCGGGGCTGAGTCCCGGCCGTGCCCTCGGTCGGGATGCCGCTCGACCGGTGACGTCTCAGCTGGTGATGTCCTTCGTCGCGAAGCGCTGCCACGCGCACACCCCGAACACCGCCGCGTAGGCGAGCGCGGAGAACGAGCCGACCACGACGTCGTGCCAGTCGACCGTCGGCGCCAGGAACCGGGTCCACGCGAACGAGAAGTGGCCCGGCAGCAGGTCGCGCCAGTGGCCGAGAGCGGTGATCTGGTCGAGGATCTGGACCAGGATCGACATCATCACGGTCCCGCCGACCGCGCCGAGGGGCGCGTCGGTGAGCACGGACAGCAGCATCGCCAGTCCCGCCACCCACGTCAGATTCACTGCGATGTACGCCAGTGCCAGCGCAAGCCGGACGACCGCCTTGCCGTAGCCGAGCGAATCGCCGAACGGGGTGACCAGCGGGCCCGTCCCGTACAGCACGGTGCCGAGCGTGAGGGCGACCGCAAACAGCAGCAGCAGTGCAAGCACCGACAGCGCAGCGGACACGATCGCCTTCTGCTGCAGCAACCGGCTTCGCGGAACCGGGATCGCCAGAAGGTACCGCAGGGACGACCAGGAGGCTTCGCTGGCCACGGAGTCGCCGAAGAAGAGCGCGACCACCACGATCAGCAGGAACCCGACGGACATGAACAGGCAGAACACCGTGAAGTTCACGCCGCCGCGAGTGCCGAGGTCGATGAGGTCGATCGCCGACGAACTCGATCCGGACCCGCCACCGATCGCGAAGGCCACCGCCAGGATCACCGGCAACACCGCGAGGAATCCGAGCGCCAGGTGGGTGCGTCGGCGCTTGAACTGCCGGACCAGTTCGGTCCGCAGCGGCAGCGTCCGGCGCGCGTGGTAACCCGCCGCCCGACCGTCCGAAGGCGGCTGCGGCGCCAGGCCGTCCCGTGTGTTCACAAGGTCTCCCGTTCGCGATGGTCCGACACGTGCACCAGCCGCAGGAACACGTCCTCGAGTCGCGTCGACCCGGACAGTCCCCGGACGCCGATCCCGGCCTCGACCAGGGTGCGCACCACCACCGCAGGGTCGATGTCGCCGAGATCGACTCGGACCGAAGGGTTCTCGCCGGTCTGGACGTGAACCGGTCCCAGTCCGGTGAGGCCGGCCAGAACGCGCGCGGCGCCCGCGGCGTCGTCGACGCGCAGCTCGGTGGCGCCCTCGGCGGAGGTGAGCTCCTCGACGGTGCCGGTCGCGATCACCCGGCCGTGGTTCATCACCACCACGTCGGTGCAAGTCTGCTCGACCTCCGCGAGGAGGTGACTCGAGACCAGCACGGTGCGGCCGGTGCGCGCATAGTTGACGAGCACCTCGCGCATTGTTCGGATCTGCGGCGGGTCGAGGCCGTTGGTGGGCTCGTCGAGCACCATCAGGTCGGGCAGTCCGAGCATCGCCTGCGCGAGTGCGAGCCGTTGCCGCATCCCCTGGCTGTACGAGCGGACCTTCCGATGCACGGCGTCGCCGAGGTCGGCGATCTCGAGTGCCTCGTCCATCCGGGCCTCCGCGGTGGGTCTGCCGGTGGCCTCCCAGTACAGCCGCAGGTTGTCGATGCCGCTCAGGTGGGGGAGCAGACCCGATCCCTCGACGAAGGAACCGAGACGCGAGAGCACCGGGGCGCCCGGGGTCACAGTGTGTCCGAAGACCCGGATATCGCCCGCGGTGGGCGTGATCAGGCCCATCAGCATCCGCAGCGTGGTCGTCTTGCCCGCCCCGTTGGGGCCGAGCAGGCCCAGCACCTGACCGCGCCGGACCGTGAAGCTCACGCCGTCGACCGCCCGGAAGCCGTTGCCGTAGGTCTTGCGGAGGTCGGAGATCACGAGCGGCACGTCGACGAGGTCCGGGTCCACCTGCGCCACCACGCGCCGTCGGGACCGAGCTGTGGTGACCGCGACGAGCGCTGTGAGTACGGCGGCGATCGCCGCGATGCCGACCAGCGGGGCCAGCGGCACGGCCCGGCTGGCTGCCTGCGCGGGCACACTCGGCACCGACAGGACCGGGTCGGCGAGGGCGACCGTGAACTGGGCCGGGGTGACGGGATTGGCGTACGCCTGATCGGTCGCGGTGACGACCAATTCGAGGTGGTGACCCTCGGGAACCTGCGAGGCGACCCCGGGAAGCGTGACGGTCAGGGGGACCGGTTGTGCTGCAGGTGAATCCGGCAGTCGGATCGCGGACACGGCATTGCCGGTGAGGGTGCGCCGTCCCTGGGCGCTGACGTCGTAGAGCTTGGCGAAGAGCACCCCGTCCCCGGGCGCGGCGAGTGCGGAGACCGCCAGCCGAACTGAACTGGTGCCGGTGAGGGTCAGTGGCCGCTCCAGCGGCGCGCCCGAGAAGCGGGCGGACTGTCCGGGAGGATCGGAGGCCAGGTCGAGGGCGCCGCCCGCGGCCGCACCGAGCCCGGCGACGGCCGAACCCAGCCCGGGCACCGCGGACAGCGCCGCGGGTGACGCCCCCGGCGGACGCACGACCGATTGCGGATTCCCCATCAGGGGGATCCGGATTCGGGGGGTCGGTGCGTCCGTTCCGGTCAATCCCGGGTAGTCGGCCGCGGTCATCCGCCGACTCACCGGCTGCCCCTGGTCGGTCGGCGCACCGGGCAGCGCGAACGTGAACGTGTCGCTGCCGGTGCCCTCGCGCAGTCGGTCGGACAGGAACGCGGCGACCGCGGCGCGGCTGCGGTCGGACTCGCCGCCGGCGTCGTGCCCGCCGTCGAACCAGCGCACCTGGACCGGGGTTCCGTTCCCGGCGATCTGGCGGGCGGTCGCGTCGGCCTGGTCCAGGCCGAAGAGGGTGTCCTGCTGTCCCTGGACGAGCAGGGTGGGCGCGGTGATGTGATCGGCGACGGCGACGGGAGAGTGCGCCCGCAGCAGGGCGAGCAGTTCCGGTGTGGGTCGGCCGGTTTCGGCGGCGGGGGCGTAGGCCTGGCAGATCTCGGGCGCGAATCGGCCGCAGGGTCCCGCGTTCGGGCTCGGACCGCCGTCGGGTGCGGCCTGTGCCGCGCCCGACACGCCTGCGCCGAAAAAGATTCCGGCCCAGGCGCGTTTGAGGACGCCGGGCCCGCCGTAACCGGCCGCCGCCGGGGTGGCGGACTCCGGGTCGGTGGTCGTGCCGTAGTTGGGGAACAGTGCCTGGCCGAGATCGTTCCAGGTGATGGACGCGGCCACCGCGTCGATCCGGTGGTCGGTGCCGGCGAGTGTCAGTGCCAGTGCGCCGCCGTACGATCCGCCCGCGACCCCGATCCGGGGGTCTCCGGGACCGTCTTGCTGGACGTCCGTCCTGGCCGACAGCCAGTCCACCAGTCCGCGGGCGTCGGCGACCTCACGAGCGGGATCGTTGAGCGAGATCTGACCGGTGCTGTGGCCGAATCCGCGGGCGCTGTACGCGAGTACGGCGAATCCGTCCTCGGCGAGGCCTCGGGCCTGGTCGGACAGGGAGTCCTTGCTGCCGCCGAACCCGTGTGCCAGGAGTACCGCGGGCGCGGGCGTGTGCGCCGGAAGATACAGCCGTGCATCGATTTTGACCTCGTCCGAGCTGTCGGGGCCGGCCGGCAGCGAGACCACGACATCCGACGTGGACACCGGGGGAGGTCTTCGGACGTTCGAGGTCACCACCACTGCGAGCGCCACAAGGAGAATCGCCGTCGCGGCAACGGCGATCCACGAGGTGATACCGCGCGGCCGGCGAAGGTGCATGAGACCCAATGTAGCGAGACACCGCGGATGTGCGTTGTACCGCAATTCCCACTAACCAGATGGTGATCCGGATAGGGTCATCGCAGCGGCCGGGTGTCGGAGCGTGCTGTTGCAGCGTTTCGCATTGGTGGCGGCCGCTGCACCACCGCGCCGCGGGCGCGAACGAGATACCGGAGGAATGAATGAGTGCCTACCGCACCATCGTAGTTGGAACCGATGGCTCGGACTCGTCACTGAAGGCAGTCGACAAGGCTGCGTCGCTGGCGGCCGATGCCGGAGCGAAGCTCGTCATCGCCTGCGCGTACTACCCGGCCGACCCCAAGGACATCGAGGCGGCGCAGGACACCCTTCGCGAGGACGCCTACCAGATCACCGGCTCCGCGCCCACGTTCGAGATCCTCCGCACCGCGCGCGAACGAGCCCAGGCGGCCGGCGCGCAGGACATCGTCGAGCGCGCGGTCGTCGGGGCGCCCGTCGACTCGCTGCTCGCGCTGATCGACGAGGTCTCGGCCGACCTGCTGGTGATCGGCAACCGGGGGCTGAACACCCTGACCGGCCGACTGCTCGGTTCCGTGCCCTCGGACGCCGCCCGCAAGTCGACCTCCGACGTGCTGATCGTGCACACCGTTCGCTGATCGTCACCGATCCGGGCCGCGGCTCCGGCGGGGTACTCCCCGCCGG
>NZ_JBHZAH010000155.1:0-9728 GCF_042754225.1 Rhodococcus sp. NPDC059234 | reverse complement strand
GCTCAGCGGAAGCGGCGCCGATCCGTGTCTGCTTGCCGCCGGCGAGTCCTGATCGCGATCACCGACCAGAGCAGGGACGCCGCCGGTCCGACCGGTTCCGCGCTGACGCCACCGCTGTCGCCCCGCCGAGCTACGAGAACACCCAGCCACGCAGGGCGAGAAACCGGAGCACACCGACCAGTGCACTGACCGCGACGACGAGGATCGCCTGGACGGCGCCGCCGGCGGACGGCAGCCACAGGTCGAGCAGGGCCAGCGAGGCGGTGCTGAGCCCCAGCCCGACGAGCGCGAGCCCGCCGCCCTCCCACTGCGCCGGGAACCAGTGCACCCGCGCGGACGCGTGGAAGGTCAACCTGCGATGGAGTTCGTTGGCCAGGGCCGTGCTGATCACCACTCCCGCGACGTTCGCCGCGAGGACACCCCTGGAGTGCAGAAGGAAGAACACCAGCGCGTACGCGATGTTGCTCGACCCACCGACGAGGACGAACCGGACGAACTGCGCGAGGACGCCGTCACCCCGCAGACGCGCGCGCCCCGCCCGCCCCTTCATCCAGGGATAGGTCTCGGGCGCGGTCCCGTCGAGACCGTCGCCGCCGAATCCGGCGGCCGCCGGGTCACGCACGACCTCGGCGCGACCGTCACCGTACGTGATCACGTCGCCCATGAAAGCCCCCTCTCGACGCGAACACAGGCATCCGTCCCCCTCAGTGGGAGGTTGCACCACCGGCGGTCGGCGCGCCGCCCACCGTCAGGGCGGGCATCGTGCACCATCGCGGTGAGCAGCCCGCCGACCACCGCATCCCGTCGGAAGTCGGGCGTTCGACTCCCCACCACAGATACGACACCGTTTCGTGTTCTGTGCCGGGATCTCCTACCGCTGAGCCAGGAGTTGCTCGAACGGCACCGGGCTCTCGAACGGGTCGACGGACTCCCGCCGTGGACTCGCCGTCATCGCGGTCGCGAGTTCGGCTGCCGCGCGATCGATCCGGTCGGCCAGTCCCCGGCCGGCCTCCGCGCCACCGGCCCAGTCCTCGGAGGCCGCGAACACGGCCGACGGCACCACGCTCGAACGCAGGTAGGCGAACATCGGGCGGACCGCGTGCTCGAGGGCGAGCGAGTGCCGCGCCGTGCCGCCGGTGGCGGCGATCAGCACCGGCATGCCGTCGAGTGATCCGGGTTCGAGCACGTCGAAGAAGGACTTGAACAGCCCGCTGTAGGACGCGTTGAAGACCGGCGTGACGACGATCAGCCCGTCGGCACCGACCACCGTCTCGATCGCACGCCGCAACCCCTCGCTCGGGAAACCGGCGAGCAGGTTGTTCATCAGGTCGTGGGCGAGGTCGCGCAGCTCGACGACCTCCACCTCCGGCCGGCCATCCGCCTCGCCGACCGACCGCGCGGTGGCGGCCGCGAGCCGGTCGGCCAGCATCCGCGTCGACGACGGCACGCTCAGTCCCGCCGAGACCACCGCGATCCGGCGGGGGCTCATCGCGCCACCTGCTCCCCCGCCCGCACGGCGACCAGACCGGCGTGTGTGGGTGCATCCGGAACGTGCGCCGGGCGCAACGCGTCGAGCTCGCGGCGCAGCACCGGCACGACCTCCTCGCCGAGCAGGTCCAGCTGTTCGAGCACGGTCGAGAGGGGCAGGCCGGCGTGATCGACCAGGAACAGCTGGCGCTGGTAGTCGCCGAACGTCTCCCGGAAGGTGAGCGTCTTGTCGATGACCTCCTGCGGGCTGCCCACGCTCAGCGGGGTCTGCTCCGTGAACTCCTCCAAGGAGGGCCCGTGCCCGTAGACCGGAGCGTTGTCGAAGTACGGACGGAACTTGCGGACGGCGTCCTGCGAGTTCTTGCTGAGGAACACCTGCCCGCCGAGGCCGACGATCGCCTGGTCCGCGGAGCCGTGACCGTAGTGCTCGTATCGCCGCCGGTACAGCTCGACCAGCCGCTGGAAATGCTCCTTCGGCCAGAAGATGTGGTTCGCGAAGAAGCCGTCGCCGTAGTACGCGGCCTGCTCGGCGATCTCCGGGCTGCGGATGGACCCGTGCCACACGAAGGGCGGCACGTCGTCGAGCGGGCGCGGGGTCGACGTGAAGGACTGCAGCGGGGTCCGGAACTTGCCCGACCAGTCCACGACGTCCTCCCGCCAGAGCCGGTGCAGGAGCCCGTAGTTCTCGATGGCCAGCGGAATGCCCTGCCGGATGTCCTGACCGAACCAGGGATAGACGGGTCCGGTGTTGCCGCGGCCCAGCATCAGGTCGACCCGGCCGTCCGCCAGGTGCTGCAGCATCGCGAAGTCCTCGGCGATCTTGACCGGGTCGTTCGTCGTGATGAGAGTGGTCGAGGTAGAGAGCACGATCCGCTCGGTGGCGGCCGCGATGTACCCGAGCATGGTGGTCGGCGAGGACGGCACGAACGGCGGGTTGTGGTGCTCGCCCGTGGCGAAGACGTCGAGGCCCACCTCCTCCGCCTTCTTGGCGATCGCGACCATCGCCTTGATCCGCTCCCCCTCCGTCGGGGTGCGGCCCGTGGTCGGATCGGTCGTGACGTCACCGACCGTGAAGATCCCGAACTGCATACCTGCCTCCTCCATGTAGTTGAATATTTAATTTAATGCAGCAACCGTAGTCCACCGTGCGATATTCCCCGTAGCACTGGGGGACGGGTCCGGCGCGGACCCCGACAGGCGTTCCAACGATCCCCAACGTTTCCCTCTCGTTACCTGTACGCCGAGCGGAAGCCTTGTCCCGTCGTTACGATCCGTATTGCAACACCCGTCGGTTCGCCGCCGGGTGTTCGCCGGTGCAACGGCTCCGGTGCGGGTCACCTGTGGGGAGATGCCGTATGTCCGTAGCGAATTGGGATACGCACCTGGTGCGTGCAAAGGTGCCGACGTACGTCCATTCGTTGATACGACGCCAACGGCTGCTCGACGCGCTCGACAATGCGATGAACTCCCCTGTAAGCAACGCCACAACCGTTGCGTTGCTCTGCGCCCCAGCGGGTTCGGGCAAGACAATGCTGCTCGCGGACTGGGTGGAGGCCACCGGCCCGGGACAGGCTGCGCCGTCGATCGCCTGGCTGACCGTCGAGGACTGCGACAACTCGAGGGTCGCCCTGCGCGCCGCTACCGCTGCAGCCCTGGAGAATTCGACAAGCGAGCGGGTCCGCGACGCACTTCGTCACACACCTCCGCCCGCCTCCGATCGGTTTCCCGGCGCGCTCGCGGAGGCACTCGGCGCACTGGGCGAGCCGATCTGGATGGTATTCGACGACTCGCACCTGCTTCATGATCCGGAAGCCCTCGACGAACTCGGCAATTTCTTGCGGTGGTCACCGGCCAACCTGCGAATCATCCTCGCGGGTCGGTTCGAACCACCGATCGCACTTCACCGACTTCGACTCGAAGGGCGAGTCCGAGACTTCTCCGCCGGCGAACTCGCCTTCACCGAGGACGAAGCGACAGTCCTCTTCGCGGAACACGACCTCGCCCTCGACGCACCCGACATCGCCAGAATCCATGCCAGCACCCAGGGTTGGGCGGCCGGACTGAGATTGGCCGCCATCACCCTGGCACAGCACCCCGCTCCTGCCGCCATGATCGCCGACTTCGGGGGCAACAGCAGGGTGGTCGCCGACTACCTCGTCAACGAGGTGCTCGACGTGCTCGCAGGCGACCAGCGCGAGTTCGTCGTCGAAACCTCGATCCCGGATGCCTTCAACGCCGAGCTGGCCGAACAACTGACCGGAAAGTCAAACGCGCACAACCAGATCGACGCTCTCGAGCGCGCCAGCTTTCTCATCGAGCGCGTCCCCGGTTCCACGGGCTGGTACCGGTACCACCCGCTGCTGCGCGAGTACCTGCGCGCGGAGGTCGGGCGTCGAGGCCGGCGCGCCGTCGCCGATCTGGAACTGACCGCGGCGGCCTGGTTCGAGGCCGAGGACGACTCCGTCACCGCGCTCGAACACACTCTCCACTCGGGCGACGGCCCCGCTCTGGTGTCCCTGCTCGATCAATGCGGCCTGCGCATGGTGCTCGGCGGCGGCGGCGACGCGGTCACCGATGCGCTCACCCTGGCACCGCCGGCGGTGCGGAACGATCCGTCGATGCGACTGCTCCGCGCCGCCACCGAGCTCGCCCGTGGAAACGATGCGGCCGCGAGTTCCAGTCTCGGCGCGGTGAACCAGTTCCACGATCAGTCCATCCAACACACCGTGCTCGAGGACAGCCTGCGACTGCAGGCGTCCATCCGCACCGGTGGCATCGAGGACGCCCTCGATGCGTTGCAGGCGGACCCGGTCGGCACGACGGGCAATCCGGAACTCGACTCGTTTGCGCTGCTGCAGGCGGGCATGGCCGAGCTGTATCTCGACCGGCTCGACCCGGCCCGCCGCCATCTCGAGGCCGCGCTCGCCACCGCGGACACGACGAACCTGCCCGTGGTCACCCTGCAGACCCTCGCCGCGCTCACCGCTGTGTCCTGCTATCAGGGCCGAATATCGGAGATGGCAGACCTGGCAGGACGCGCCGAGACCTTCGGCCGTGCGCACGAACTCACCGACGACCTCTACTTCTCCGTTGCCCAGATGTTCGGCGCGGTCGGCCACTACCTCCGCGTGGACACGGCGGCGATGGACCCGCTGACCGTCGATTCGGTCCCCCTTCTGACGGAGTGCCCTGACCCGGCCATCGCGCGGGCCGCCACCTGCTACGGCGCGGTCTTCGAGTTCGAGACCACCGACGACCGCCACGCACTGGTCAAGACGATCAGGGATCACGCGGGTCCGGAGGGTTCGCGACCGATCCCCCCGGGCGCCACCGCTCTCATCGCGCCGTCGATTCAGCGCGCCTTTCTCCAAGTCGGTGAGACCGGCTGGGCCGGGGAGGTCGCGAAGTACACGGCGGCCGAACTCGGCGCCCGCGGCGAGGTCAACGTGCTCGGGGCGATGATGTCGTTGCATTCCCGCAAGGCAGACCTCGCCCGTCGCGAGCTGGCGCCGGTTCTGAGCGGCGACACCCACTGCACCTCCGCCGTCACTCAGATCCGTGCCTGGCTGATGGAGGCGACGATCGCGCACGCGCGCCACGAGACCGTATCGGCCAGAGCCGCGCTCGCCGAGGCGATGTCGATCGCGGAGCCCGAGGAGATTCTGCGACCGTTCCACGACGGCGGCGAGCCGGTCCGCGAGCTGCTCAATCACCACCACGGGCGCCTCGGCTCGCTCGACGCGTTCGCGGCGCGCGCGCGTTCGGTGATACCCCACGGTCCGAGGCAGGCCGCGGGACTACTCACCGCCAGGGAGTCGGAACTGCTCCTCGAGCTGCCGTCCTGGCACACCGCCGAACAGATCGCGGCGGATCTGTTCGTCTCCGTCAACACGGTCAAGACACACCTGCGTGGGATCTACCGCAAGCTCGACGTGCGCACCCGGCGCGATGCCATCGCCGAGGCCAGGGCACGCGGACTCCTCTGACCGCCGCAACATTTCACCACCCAAGGGTGAGGCGCCGGACGGGCCGCGCGCCGACACTGAAAGTCGAGTACCGGCCGTCATGATCGTCGGCACGTCGACAACAAGGAGGCTGCGTCGGTGGCACACCCCCAGCCCGCCCGTGTCCGGTACGAATTTCTCGTACGAGGCGACCTGTCCGAGCGTGTTCTGGCCGCGTTCCCGGAGTTGAGTGTGGCCGAGGCGCCACACGCCTACACCGCGCTGTACGGGCCGATCGACGGTGACACCCAGCTACGCGGCATGCTCGCGCGGTTCGACGCGCTCGGCATCACCGTCGTCGAGATGCGCCGCCTGCCGGATTGACCCGGCCGCATTCGGCGCGGTACTCCGACCACTTCCAGGTGCGCAGGAAGTCCGTCCCCGCCGACACCCCCCGCTCGTACAGGGCAGCCGACTGCTCCGCGCTGATCCGGAAGTCGATCGCGCTGACCACGTCGGCCGGCACGAAGACGGTCCGGCGGACCGTACACGGATCGTCGACGTACGCCGAGTCCTGATTGCTGAGCAGGGTGTCGAGCATGGCGAGCGAGAGCGACAGCGGGCCGCCCACCGGATGGGTCGGGGGCAGCCCTGGCGGCGCGACGAGCCGGATCCCGAAGGTCGGCCAGCGCGCCGCGAGAGTGTCCGGCCGATCGAACAGATCGATCGGAAAGTTCGAGAGCAGGCCGCCGTCCACCCAGGTGGCGCCTCCGATGCGAACCGGCTCGAACAGAAAGGGGATGGCCGCCGAGGCCCGCACCGCGCGTGCGATCGGGAACTCGTCCGGGTCGAGACCGTACAGGGGCAGATCCCAGGGAATGCGGACCAGCCTGCGCCGGGACAGGTCACTGGCGGTGACCACCAGCGACCACTTGTACCGGAGCACGGTCTCCTCGGTCCGCAGGTCGCCGAAGGTCCGCACGCCGAGATCGTCGAGGATTCCGGCGAGAAATCTCTCCAGGTACGCGCCCCGGTAGCGACCGTCCCACAGGATCAGCGACAGCGGACCGCCCACGAGCGGGATCCGGCCGACGAGGCCGGAGTCCTCGAATTTTCGATAGTCGAGGGCGGCCATGATCTCGTGCAGCCGGGAAACGGGCTCGCCTGCGTGCTGCAGCGCGGCGACCAGAGCAGCGACGATCGCCCCCGCACTTGATCCGGCTACCCGCGGAAACGCGTATCCGGCGGCGCTGAGTGCCTGCACCGCACCGACGAGCCCGATGCCGCGCACGCCACCGCCCTCGCACACCAGATCGGCCCGCAGTGCCGCCGCCACGGATCAACGATAGGGGCGGATGCCCGGCGAGCGGGCCTGGATTCGGCTAGTTCATCCCGCTGATGTTGGTCGAGCCGGTCACGGCGGAACCGATCAGCGGCGGCAGCGCCGCGGGGGCCTCTCCATGGTTGTCCATGCCGCTGATGTTGGTGGAGCCGGTCACGGCCGACCCGAACAGCGGTGCCATCGGATCCCGCTCGGAGCTGCCGTTACCGCTGGGGGCCGGGGTCTTGGTGGGGTCCCCGGTGATCGCACCGGTGAGGTTGGCGGAGTCGGCGTCGGTCAGGGTGGCGCCGACAAGGTTGGCCCCGGTCAGGCTCGCGCCCTTGAGCTTGGCGCGGGTCAGGTTCGCGCCCGTGAGGTTCGTGTTGAGAAGGGTCGCCGACTCGAGGTTCGCGCCGGTCAGGTTCGCCTTCGGCGCGTAGGCGAGGTAGAGGTAGGCGCCGGACAGGTCCGCGCCGGACAGGTTCGCGCCGGACAGCGTCGCGCCCAGCAGGTTGGCGCCCGACAGGTTCGCCCCCGTCAGGTCGATCCCGGCGAGGCTCGCACCGGACAGGTTTGCGCCCTTGCACTCGGTGAAGTGCGCCGCGGTCGGGTTCGACACGATCGTGCAGGTCCCGATGACCGTGTCCGCGCTCGCAGCGGGCGCCGTCATGGCCGCTCCGGCCAGGGCCAGACCCGCTCCCGCGACAACCGCGCCGACACGGGTCGCCACTCGGCGACGCCTGGAGCCGATCTGAACTGTGCCGTTCACGAACGCCGACATATGCAACTCACTTCCGCGATCCCCACCGGTCAGGGGGCCGAATCCAACCCGACGCGCACACAGTAACCAACGGATAGCGCAAACGGTCAGGTTTTCTGAAACAAGCGTCCAAGAGTTGGACAATCATCCAGATGGGTCGGGCGACGCCCCCGTTCGCGGGCCGAACACGGGCGTCGTCCACGGCGGGTGAAGGTCCGGCAGATCTCGACGGCGGGTAGACTGCCCTACATGCAGCGGGCGCTCCTTCTTCATCGCCGCGACGGGGTCTGATCCAGACTGGCTTCCCGTCGCGGGGTTCAGTCGCGCCGGTCGATCCACCATCGGACTACCCGTCCCCTCAGTTCGGAGATTCGTCAATGTCACCCGCCGACGCTTTTACATCCGGATCGCGCACCATCACGCCGCCGTCCAAGCCCGCACCCGCCGATCAGCCGGTGTGGAACACGCAGAAGAACTCGTCGATGCCGGCGTTCCGGTACCGCCCCTTCGCCGAGGAGGTCGAGCCGGTCACCCTGCCGGACCGCACCTGGCCGGACAAGGTCATCGACCGCGCACCGCAGTGGTGCGCCGTCGACCTGCGGGACGGCAACCAGGCCCTGATCGACCCGATGAGCCCCGCCCGCAAGCGCCGCATGTTCGACCTCCTCGTCCGGATGGGCTACAAGGAGATCGAGGTCGGGTTCCCCTCGGCCAGCCAGACCGACTTCGACTTCGTCCGCGAGATCATCGAGGACGGCGCCATCCCCTCCGACGTCACCATTCAGGTACTGACGCAGTCGCGGCCGGAGCTGATCACCCGCACCTTCGAGGCGTGCGAGGGCGCCGAGAACGTCATCGTGCACTTCTACAACTCCACCTCGATCCTGCAGCGACGAGTGGTCTTCCGCGCCGACAAGGTCGCGATCAAGAAGATCGCCACCGACGCCGCCGCGCTGGTCCTCGAGGAGGCGAAGAAGTACCCGGACACCAACTGGCGCTGGGAGTACTCGCCGGAGTCCTACACCGGCACCGAGCTCTCCTACGCCAAGGAGGTCTGTGACGCCGTCACCGAGATCCTGGGTGCCACACCGGACAAGCCCGTCATCCTGAACCTGCCCGCCACCGTCGAGATGGCGACGCCGAACGTGTACGCCGACTCCATCGAGTGGATGCACCGCAACCTCGCCCGCCGCGACTCGGTGATCCTGTCGCTGCACCCGCACAACGACCGGGGCACCGGCGTGGCCGCGGCCGAACTGGGCTACCAGGCCGGCGCCGACCGCATCGAGGGCTGCCTGTTCGGCAACGGCGAGCGCACCGGCAACGTGTGCCTGGTGACCCTGGGCCTGAACATGTTCACCCGCGGCGTCGACCCCCAGATCGACTTCTCGAACATCGACGAGATCCGTCGCACGGTCGAGTACTGCAACCAGCTGCCCGTCGCCGAGCGGCACCCGTACGGCGGCGACCTGGTCTACACCGCGTTCTCCGGGAGCCATCAGGACGCGATCAACAAGGGCCTCGACGACATGAAGTTCTCGGCGGACGCCCAGGACGCGGACGTCGACGACATCGTCTGGGCGGTCCCGTACCTGCCGATCGACCCCAAGGACGTCGGCCGCACCTACGAGGCCGTCATCCGGGTGAACTCGCAGTCCGGCAAGGGCGGCGTCGCGTACATCATGAAGGCCGACCACGGTCTGGTGCTGCCCCGTCGCCTGCAGATCGAGTTCTCGCAGGCCGTGCAGAAGATCACCGACGGCGAGGGTGGCGAGGTCTCGCCCAAGGAGATGTGGGACGTCTTCAACGAGGAGTACCTCGCGCCGATCGTCCCGCTCGAGCGGATGCGCCAGAAGGTGACCGCCTCCGAGGTGGACGGCGGCACGGACTCCATCACCGCCGTGGTCAAGGTCGACGGCAAGGAACAGGAGATCTCCGGCAGCGGCAACGGCCCGCTCGCCGCGTTCGTCGACGCCATCTCCACCATCGGCTTCGACGTGCGGGTGCTCGACTACAGCGAGCACGCGATGTCCGCGGGCGACGACGCCCAGGCCGCCGCCTACGTGGAGGCCGCGGTCACCACTCCGGACGGCGTCAGCAAGGTCGTCTGGGGTGTCGGCGTCGCCACGTCGATCACCACCGCCTCCCTGCGGGCCGTCGTCTCGGCCGTCAACCGCGCGTACTGACGGTCCTCGTCTGAAAGGGGCCGCACCCG
>NZ_JBHZAH010000154.1:0-9786 GCF_042754225.1 Rhodococcus sp. NPDC059234 | reverse complement strand
GCCCCCACAGGGGTGGGCCGCCTCTTCTCCTGGAGTCACACGACTCGACGGCCGGATCGCGCGCTCGGGACTACCGCCCCCCTCGGATGGTCATCCCGAGCGCTCACCCACCGTCCGCGGGGACGAGCTCTCAGGCCGGGGTGCTCCCGGCACTGCCGGTGTTGAGCTGGAGAACGGTGCCGAACATGCCGACCAGCTGCACGATGCCGTTCTGGTCGGTGAGGTTGTCGAGGGATCCCACGCGCACTGCTCCTTCATTGGGGGGTGTGACGCAGCGCACGATTGCGCCCGCCGCACAGATGTCTACAGGCACGCGCGACCGATCGCAGCACGAGAAACCCGCACCCGAGGCGCCTCCGCCGTCGGCCGTTCGACCGACACCCCCACCACCAGCGCACATTGTCCCGAGTTCAGAGAAAGTGTGAAACACAACACATATCAAGGGAGGTCCCGGTGAACGGGACTAATGGGTCATCGCCGCTGGTAGGCCAACTGCACCCGCACCGACTGCCCGACCGGCACAGCTTCTCGTCGACCGTCCGAGCGCACGTGCCCGACCACCTGCCGCCCCGAGGCGTCCGAATGCCCGACGTCAGTCCGCGGCCGGCCACAGCGCGAGCCGGGCCTTGCCGACCCCACCCATCCCCGTCAACGTCACGATCCGAGACTCCGACAGCTGGCGGCGCGCCTCGGCCAACTCGCGGCGGCCGACGAGGCTGGTCGGTCCCAGCGGCAGGTTCCCGACCCCGTCCCACACGGCGACTGCCGGAGACGCGTCACTCTCGTCACGCGGCCCCACAGTCCCCGGTACGCCCGCCGCGGCGCCTCGGTCAGCGCCTCAGGTAGTCCAACTGCACCCGCACCGACTGCTCGGCGACCGGCCACAGCTTCCGGTCGACGTCCGAGTACACGTGCTCGACCACCTGCCGCACCGAGGCGTCGTGACCGAGCGTCTCGAGGGCCGCCCGCACCTGGTCGAGCCGCTCCTCCCGGTGCGCGAGGTACGCCTGCGCGACCGACTGCAGGTCGGGCAGGTCCGGGCCGTGCCCGGGCAGGACGGTCCGTCCGGCGCCGAGGTCGATCAGCGACCGCAGCGAGGACAGGTAGTCCCCGAGATCGCCGTCGGTCGAGTCCAGGACCGTCGTCCCACGGCCGAGGATGGTGTCGCCGGTGAGCACCGACCCCTCCCCCTCGATCACGAACGACGTCGAGTCTTTGGTGTGTCCCGGGGTCCGCAGCACCCGGATCGCGAGGCCGACCTCCTCGATCAGCTCGCCGTCGGGCAGGCCCGCGTCGGTGTGCCTGCGGAACTGCGGGTCCACAGCGCGCACCGGCGACCCGGTCAGCCCGACGAACCGGTCGATGCCCTCGGTGTGGTCGCGGTGCCGGTGCGTGATCAGCGTCAACGCCACCGGACCGACCTCCGCGATTCGCAGCAGGTGTTCCTCATCGGCCTCGCCGGGGTCGACCACGACGATCTCCTCGCGGCCCGGGGCGCGCAGGATCCAGGTGTTGGTGCCGTCGAGGGTCATCATGCCGGGATTGTTCTCGAGCATCACCGCCGCAATCGGGGTGACCTGTCGCAGCTGCGCGTACGCCGGGTGTGCGGTGGTCATGAGGTCAGCGCACCTCCGCGATGACTTCCACCTCGACGGGCGCACCGAGCGGCAGTTCGGCGACCCCGACCGCGGACCGGGCGTGCACGCCGGCGTCTCCGAAGACCTCGCCGATCAGCTCGGACGCGCCGTTGATAACGCCGGGCTGGCCGGTGAAGCCCTCCGCGGAGGCGACGAAGCCGACGACCTTGACGATCCGGACCACCGAGTCCAGTCCGACCAGCGCGTCGATCGCGGCGAGGGCGTTGAGCGCGCACGTGCGCGCCGCGCTCTTGGCGGCGTCCGCGTCGACCGCACCGCCGACCTTGCCCGTCAGCGTCAACTCGCCGTCGACGAAGGGCAGCTGACCGGAGGTGTAGACGAGGTTCCCACTCTGCACGGCGGGCACGTACGCGGCCACCGGGGCGGCCACCGGGGGCAGCTCGATACGCAGTTCGGCGAGGCGCGCCGACCAGTCGGTCATGCCTTCGGCCGCTTGAGGTAGGCCACGTGCTGCTCGCCGGTCGGGCCGGCCAGCACCGACACCAGCTCCCAGCCGTCCGCACCCCACTGGTCGAGGATCTGCTTGGTGGCGTGGGTAAGCAGCGGCACGGTGGCGTATTCCCAGGTAGTCAATTCGCTCATGCCGGTGAGCCTAGTCGGATCACTGTCGGGCACCGCGACTTATAGGCTCGGGGGGTGGCAGCACCTGCGAACGCACCCGTATACGAGTGGCCCGCCAAGGCGGACAAGGCCCGGTTGCACTTCGTCTCCGGCAAGGGAGGCACCGGGAAGTCCACGGTCGCAGCGGCTTTGGCGCTGGCACTGGCAGCGGGCGGTCGCCGTGTCCTGCTCGTCGAGGTGGAGGGCCGTCAGGGCATCGCCCAGCTGTTCGACGTGCCGCCGTTGCCGCACGCCGAGACCAAGATCGCGACCGCCGACGGCGGTGGCGAGGTGTTCGCCCTGGCCCTCGACATCGAGACGGCGTTCCTCGAGTACCTCGACATGTTCTACAACCTCGGGTTCGCGGGCCGCGCGATGCGCCGCATCGGGGCCATCGAGTTCGCGACCACCCTGGCGCCGGGCCTGCGCGACGTGCTGGTCACCGGCAAGATCAAGGAGTGCGTGGTGCGCACCGACAAGTCCGGGGTCCCGGTCTACGACGAGGTGGTGGTCGATTCGCCGCCGACCGGCCGGATCGGTAGCTTCCTCGACGTGACGAAGGCGATGGCCGACCTGGCCAAGGGGGGTCCGGTGCACTCGCAGTCGGAGGGCGTGGTGCGGCTGCTGCACTCCGACGAGACGATGGTGCACCTGGTGACTCTGCTCGAGGCGCTGCCGGTGCAGGAGACCGCGGACGCCGTGCAGGAGCTCGAGGCGGCGGACCTGCGGCTCGGCACGGTGATCGTCAATCGCAGCGGCACCGCGTACCTGCCACCGGAGACGATGGCCGAGGCCGCGGCCGGACGCATCGACGCCGCCGCGGTCAAGGCCGGCCTGGACGCCGCTGGCATCACCCTCTCCGACGCGGACTTCGCCGGACTGCTCACCGAGAGCATCGAGAACGCCGCGACCCTCGCCGCCCAGGACGACAGCGCGATCGAGCTGGACGAGCTCGACGTCGCGCGACTGCACCTGTCCGCACTGACCGACGGCGTCGACCTCGGCGGGCTGTACGAGCTGGCCGAGCAGCTCGCCGAGCAGGGTGTCCGGTGACGGCCGCGCTCGACGTCGACGCGATCCTCACCGATCCGAAGTCGCGGATCGTGGTGTGCTGCGGTGCCGGGGGCGTCGGCAAGACCACGACTGCCGCGTCGATGGCGCTGCGGGCGGCGGAGGAGGGCCGTCGCGTCGTGGTGCTCACCATCGACCCGGCCCGCAGGCTGGCGCAGGCGCTGGGGGTCCGCGAGCTCGACAACACCCCGCAGCCGGTGCCGCTCGGACCCGGCGCGACCGGCGAACTGCACGCGATGATGCTGAACATGCGGCGCACCTTCGACGACATGGTGCTCGAGCACTCGACGCCGGAGAAGGCCCAGCAGATCCTGGCGAACCCCTTCTACCAGACCGTCGCGACGTCGTTCTCCGGCACGCAGGAGTACATGGCGATGGAGAAGCTGGGCCAGCTCGCCGCCAGCGACGAGTGGGACCTGGTCGTCGTAGACACGCCGCCGTCGCGAAACGCACTGGACTTCCTCGACGCCCCCCAACGGCTCGGCGCATTCCTCGACGGCCGGATGATCCGGATGCTCTCGGCCCCCGGACGCGGGATCGGGCGCCTGGTCACCGGCGCGATGGGACTGGCCCTCAAGGCCGTCAACACCATCGTGGGCAGCAAGATGCTCTCGGACGCGTCGGCGTTCGTCCAGTCCTTCGAGTCCATGTTCGGCGGATTCCGGGAGCGGGCCGCCCGCACCTACGAGCTGCTGCGCGCCGACGGGACGCACTTCCTGGTGATCGCCGCGGCCGAGCCGGACGCGCTGCGGGAGGCGTCGTTCTTCGTCGACCGGCTCTCCACTGAGGGGATGCCGCTGGCGGGCCTGGTGCTCAACCGCACCCACCCGACGCTGAGCTCACTGCCCGCGGACCACGCGGTCGCCGCCGCCGACCTGCTCAAGGAGCGCGGCGAGCACCCGCTGGCCGTGGCGGTGCTGCGGATTCACGCGGAACGGGCCCGGACCGCGCAGCGGGAACTGCGGCTGCTCGGCCGGTTCACCGGCGCTCACCCGCGGGTCCCGATCGTCGGGGTGCCGTCGCTGCCGTTCGAGGTCTCCGACCTCGAAGCCCTGCGTGCGGTCGCCGATCAGCTCACCGGTCGGGCGTAGCCGGCTGCGGCACGGCGCTCCCGGGCACGGACTCGACCGCAACCGGCACAGGCTCGTCGGCGAACTCCGGACGTCGGGCCTGGCGCAGGACCATCGCGCCGAGCCCGGCCGCGACCAGGCAGGCGACCGCACCCATCATGAGGCCGACGCGGCCGCCGAACTGCTGCGACACCGCACCGGCGATGGGTCCGCCGATCGGCGTGGATCCGAGGAATGCGACCGACCACAGTGCCATCACCCGGCCGCGCATGCTGGGGGCGGCCTCGAGTTGCAGGGTGCTGTTGCCGGTGGCCAGGAAGCTGACGCTGGCGGCACCGACCAGCACCAACGCAACGAGTTCGAGCCACAACGTCGGCGCGAGTGCGGCCGCCGCGATGACCACGCCGAAGATCGTCGACGAGGCGATCAGCGCCGCGACGCCGGTGCGTCCGCGCGCCGCGACATACAGTCCACCCGCCACGGCACCGGCCCCCATCGCCGCGGTCATGAAGCCGTACACCTGGGCGTCGCCGTCGAACGTGGTGCGCGCGACCACCGGCAGGACCACCTGGAACTCGTAGGCCAGGCACCCGACCAGCGCCATCATCAGCAGCGGCACGAGCAGCGTCGGGGTCCGCCGGACGTAGTGAAGGCCCTCTCGCAGCTGGCCGGGACTGCGGAGCGCGGGCGGCGAGGGCCGCAACGCGGAGCCGTCCAGCCTGATCAACGAGGCGACCACCGCCACGAAGCTGACCGCGTTGATCAGGAAGCAGATCCCGAGTCCGCCCGTAGCGATGACGATGCCCGCGACGGCGGGACCGATCGCGCGCGCCGCATTCACCAGCACCGAGTTGAGGCTCACCGCGTTGTGCAGGTGCTCGGGACCGACCATCTCCAGAACGAAGGCCTGGCGAGCGGGATTCTCGAAGCAGTTGTTGAGACCGAGCAGGAACGCGAGCACGTACACCTGCCACAACGTCACCGTGTGGGTCACGGTCAGCACGCCGAGGGTCAGCGCGAGCACGCCCATCATGGACTGCAGCCCGATCATCAGCCGACGCTTGTCCACCCGGTCTGCGACCACGCCGCCGTACGGGCCCAGCAGCAGCACCGGCAGCGTTTGCAGCGCGACCACCAGCCCGAGCGCGGTGGCGGATCCGGTCAGCTGGAGCACCAGCCAGGATTGCGCGACCGTCTGCATCCAGGTGCCGATCATCGACACGGCCTGGCCGGAGTAGTACAACCGGTAGTTCGGAACGGTCAGGGACGAGAACGTTGCCCGCCGGGCGCCGGCCAGGGCGCTCATGCCCGCACCGAACCGTCGTCCACGGCGGCCGGGGTGGACGAGACCGCCGGGCGGGGCGCGAACATCTGCTCGGCAAGAGCTTCGACCGCGGGCAGCGCCGCCAGCAGCGACTCGGTCTGAGTGTGCGGCAGTCGGGTCAGCGCCTCGGTGAACAAGGAGGTCCGCTCGCGACGTAGCCGCTGGTGCAACTCCTCACCAGCCGCGGTGACCTGGACCAGCACTGCCCGACGGTCGCCGGGGTCGGCGGAGCGCGAGAGCAGTCCGTCGGCCTCGAGCTTGCCGATGACGCGGGAGAGCATCGTCGGATTCAGGCCCTCGACCTCGGCGACGGCGCCGGCGCCGAGAGGTCCGAGCCGCGCGACTGTGCCCAGCACCGAGAGCTGCGTACGGGTGAGCCCACCGCCGGACACCTGCCGGTCGACCAGTCGTGAGATCCGGGCCAGCGCGATCTTCAGCCTGGTGACCTCGTCCTCGGACGGACCGTTCGTCATCCCGCACCCCTCGAATTGATTGCCTATCGGCAAGCATATAACTCGAGGAGGGAACGCGGCGTCGCCCGGACAGCGCGGGACGACGCTGCGATGATCGGTGACATGGCCGAACTGCCCGAATGGGCGCACTCGCTGGACCTGACCCCGCACCCGGAGGGCGGTTGGTATCGCGAGACGTGGCGCAGCGACGTCACCATTCCCGCGGCCGCCCTGCCCGACCATCCGGACGCCCGCTCCGCAGGAACCGCGATCCTGTTCCTGCTGCTACCGGGCCAGCAGTCCGCGTGGCACACCGTCTGCAGCGACGAGCTCTGGCTCTGGCATCGCGGTGGTGCACTGCAGCTGGACCTCGGCGGCGACGGCGACGAGCCGGGACCGGCGACCGAACTGCTACTCGGCGCGGACCTGCTCGCCGGCCAGGCACCACAACTCGTGGTTCCGGCACGGCACTGGCAGCGGGCGCGACCGACCGGGGACGAACCCGCGCTCGTCAGCTGCGTGGTGGTGCCGGGATTCGACTTCGCCGACTTCCGGCTCCAACAGTGACGCCGTCACGAGCGTGAAACCCGCGTGGCCTCGACGCGTCCAGGACAGCACGCTGGCCGGAATCCTGAGATCCCGGCCAGCGGCAAAAGTTCATTCGTTCAGACGACAGAAGCCTGGTGCCGCTGAGCCTCGAAGAAGTCCGCCCAGGACTCGACCTCGGGGTGCTGCTTGAGCAGCGCGCGGCGCTGACGCTCCGTCATCCCGCCCCACACGCCGAACTCGACCCGGTTGTCGAGGGCGTCGGCGCCACACTGCATCAGCACGGGGCAGTGCCGGCAGATGGTGGCGGCCTTGCGCTGCGCCGCGCCGCGCACGAACAACTGATCGGGATCAACCGCCCGGCATCGTGCCTGCGTGACCCATGCGATTCGAGCCTCGGCCTCTTCAACATCCAACCGGTGGCCCGGGGTTGTCACGGTCATCTTCTGCCCCTCCTGCAGTACAAAGCGTCGCCCTCGCTGACGCTCTGGAAGTGCCCGTTCTCGCTACCATGAGCGAGTTACGCCACATTCCTGAACCAGTGTTATCTCTATCACACTGGGTCACAATTTAGGCAATGTATAACGCCTTGCGCAAGTGCCTGGGCGACTTTTTTGGTACGGACGTGCATCCAGGACAGACAGGCTGGTCACGCGCGTGTGAGTCGACTGCGGGGCCACGTACGCTGTCTGAGTGCCGATCGCAAAGACAGTCGCGAAGCTCGCCGGATGCACGGCCTTGGCCGGGGCACTCCTGGCGGGTGTGATGTTCCCGTTGGCCGGCGGGTTCGGGATCGCGTCGAACCGGGCCGCCGACACCGTCGACAACGTTTCAGCCGAACTGGTGGAGGGTGACGTGCCGGCCGTGTCGACGATGGTCGACTCCGCCGGAAACCCCATCGCCTGGCTGTACGAGCAGCGGCGATTCGAGGTGCCAAGCGACAAGATCTCCAACGACATGAAGCTGGCCATCGTGTCCGTCGAGGACCGCCGCTTCGCCGACCACAAGGGCGTCGACTGGCAGGGCACGGTGCGGGCATTCCTCACCAACACCACCAGCGGCCAGCTCCAGCAGGGCGCGTCGACGATCGACCAGCAGTACGTGAAGAACTACCAGCTGCTGGTGGTCGCGAAGACCGACGCCGAGCGCCGGGCCGCGATCGAGACCACGCCGGCCCGCAAGATCCGCGAGATCCGGATGGCGCTGACGCTCGACAAGAAGCTGACCAAGGACGAGATCCTCACCCGCTATCTGAACCTGGTCCCGTTCGGCAACGCGTCCTTCGGCATCCAGGACGCTGCCCAGACCTACTTCGGGGTCGACGCGAAGGACCTGAATCTCACCCAGGCCGCGATGCTCGCCGGCATGGTGCAGTCCAGCTCGGCGCTGAACCCGTACACCAACTCGTCGGGCGTGCTCGAGCGGCGGAACACCGTGCTCGACACCATGATCGCGAACATCCCGGACCGGGCCGACGAGATCCGCGCCGCCAAGTCCGAGCCGCTCGGCGTGCTGCCCGAGCCGAAAAGCCTGCCCCGCGGCTGCATCGCCGCCGGCGACCGCGGCTTCTTCTGCGACTACGCGCTGCAGTACCTCGCCAACGCGGGCATCAGTCGCGAGCAGGTCGAGAAGGGTGGCCTGCTCATCAAGACCACCCTCGACCCCGCGGTCCAGAATTCCGCACACAACGCGCTGACCGGCACCGCCAGCCCCACCACCGAGGGCGTCGCCGAGGTGATGAACATCGTGAAGCCCGGCCAGGACGAACACCGCATCCTCGCCATGAGCAGCAGCCGCAACTACGGCCTCAACGGGGCGATCAACGAGACCGTGCAACCGCAGCCGTACTCGCTGGTCGGCACCGGCGCCGGGTCCATCTTCAAGATCTTCACCACAGCCGCGGCGATGGAGAAGGGCCTCGGCACCAGCGCGGTCCTGCAGGTCCCGGGCCGGGTCGAGGTGAAGGGCATGGGTTACGGCGGCGCCAAGGGCTGCCCCGCGACCATGTACTGCGTCGAGAACGCCGGCAAGTACCCAGCGTCGCTTTCGGTGACCGACGCGTTGGCGCAGTCGCCGAACACCGCGTTCGTCAAGCTGATCGAGCAGGTCGGCGTCACCCCCACCGTCGACATGGCGGTCCGGCTCGGCATGCGGTCGTACGCGCAGCCCGGATCGTCCGGGCAGGGCGACGGCCAGTCCATGGCGGACATGCAGAAGCAGCAGAACCTCGGTTCGTTCACACTCGGTCCGACCTGGATCAACCCGCTGGAACTGTCGAACGTGGCGGCCACGCTGGCCTCGCACGGCAAGTGGTGCCCGCCGACGCCGATCGACTCGATCGTCGACCGCAACGGCAAGCCGGTGTCCATCACGCAGCAGGCCTGCGAGCAGGTGGTCGAGCCGGGCCTGGCCGACACGCTCGCGAACGCGATGAGCAAGGACGACCAGGCCGGCGGCACCTCGGCGGCCGCGGCGGGCGCCGCGGGGTGGCGCCTTCCGATGTCCGGCAAGACGGGAACCACCGAGTCGCACATGTCCTCGGCGTTCCTCGGCTTCACCAACAACCTCGCGGGTTCGGTGTACGTCTACGCCGACTCGCCGAACCCGCGGGAAATCTGCACCTCCCCCCTGCGGCAGTGCGGCGACGGCAACGTCTACGGCGGAAACGAACCCGCCAAGGCCTGGTTCACCGCGGTCAACCCCGTCGTGAACAACTTCGGCCCGACAGCGCTACCGCCGATCGACCCCAAGTACCAGCGTGGGTCGCAGAACGCCCAGCTTCCGAATGTCGCTGGGATGAACCAGGCCCAGGCCACCAGCGCACTCAAGGCCGCGGGCTTCGGCGTCAATGCCGTGACCACCGCGGGTGACGGCGCCAAGGGCACGGTGCTGAGCACCTCGCCGGCAGGCTCTGCCGTGCCCGGCTCGTCGATCACGCTCTACGTCAGCGACGGCTCGGTCCGGGCCGCACCGGCGCCCGCGCCGGCGGCGCCGGCGCCCGGGCCGCAGCCGATCCCCGGACTGCCCCCGCTCCCCCCGCTGCCGCGGTAACGCGCTTCGTGCCC
>NZ_JBHZAH010000153.1:0-9934 GCF_042754225.1 Rhodococcus sp. NPDC059234 | reverse complement strand
CCCCCGGTGCGTGCGGCGTCCGGCTATCCGAAGCGGCCCGAGATGTAGTCCTCGGTCGCCTTCTGCGTCGGGTTGGAGAAGATCTTCTCGGTGTCGTCGATCTCGATCAGCCGGCCCGGCTTGCCGGTGGCCTCGAGGTTGAAGAACGCGGTCTGGTCGCTGACGCGGGCGGCCTGCTGCATGTTGTGGGTGACGATCACGATGGTGAAGTCCTTCTTCAGCTCCGTGATCAGGTCCTCGATCGCCAGCGTGGAGATCGGGTCCAGGGCCGAACAGGGTTCGTCCATCAGCAGCACGTCGGGCGAGACCGCGATCGCGCGGGCGATGCACAGGCGCTGCTGCTGGCCACCGGACAGTCCGCCGCCGGGCTTGTCGAGGCGGTCCTTGACCTCGTTCCACAGGTTCGCGCCGCGCAGCGACCGCTCGGCGATCTCGTCGAGCTCCTTCTTGTTGCGCACCCCCTGCAGCTTCAGGCCGGCCACGACGTTGTCGCGAATGGACATCGTGGGGAACGGGTTCGGGCGCTGGAAGACCATGCCGATGGTGCGGCGCACGCCGACCGGATCCACCTGCGAGCCGTAGATGTCCTCGCCGTCGAGCAGGATCGCACCCTCGACGCGGGCACCCGGGGTGACCTCGTGCATGCGGTTGAGCGAGCGCAACACCGTGGACTTGCCGCAGCCGGACGGGCCGATGAAGGCGGTCACGTTGCGCGGGGGAACGGACAGGCCGACGTCCGCGACGGCGTGGAACTTGCCGTAGAAGATGTTGACGTCCTTGAGGTCAAGACGCTTGGCCATGGTGGCTCCCTCGAGATTGTGTGAGCTTGTGGATCGTCATGGGGTCACTTGCTCCGGACCCGGGACAGGTGGCCGATGGCCTTCGCCGCGATGTTGAGGACCGCGATCAGCATGATCAGGGTCAGCGCGGCACCCCAGATCCGGTCCGTACCGGCCGGGGTCGGGTTGTTCATCTCGGCGACCATCACGCCGGGCAACGAGCCCATCTCCCCGTTGAACATGTCGAAATTGATGAACGGCGCGTAGCCGACCAGGATCAGCAGCGGCGCGGTCTCGCCGAGCACGCGGGCCAACGCCAGCATGACGCCGGTGATGATGCCGGGCAGGGCGGTGGGCACGACGATCCGCATGATCGTCTTCCACTTGGGCACGCCCAGCGCGTAGGAGGCCTCGCGCAGGTCCTGCGGCACGATCCGCAGCATCTCCTCGGTGCTGCGGATGACCACCGGCACCATGAGCAGCACCAGCGACAGCGACACCGCGAACGCGGACTTCGGGAACCCGAACGTCGCGATCCACAGCGCGTAGATGAACAGGGCCGCCACGATCGACGGGACGCCGCTGAGGATGTCGACCATGAACGTGGTGATCTTGCCGAGCTTGGACGTGCCGGCGTACTCGACCAGGTACACGGCGACGAACAGCCCGAGTGGGATGGACAGGGCCGCGCACACCAGTCCCTGGATCAGGGTGCCGATCAGCGCGTGGTAGATCCCGCCGCCGGACGCGGAGGCCGACAGTCCGTTCATCGAGTTGGTGAACCAGGTCGGGCTGGTCAGCGCGGGCAGGCCCTTGGAGACGACGGTGACCAGCACCCACGCCAGCGGCACGAGCGCCAGCAGCACCGAGCCGGTGACCAGGACGCGGGCCGCGAGGTCGTTGAAGCGTCGCCGGCCGCTGACGCCCTGGAAGGTGGGCTTCTTGACGGGGCGGTCCAGTGTCGCCGTCATGTCAGTCCTTCTTTCCGGCGATGGCGGCGCGGGCCGCCGCGTTGACCACGAAGGTCAGGACGAACAGCACCAGGCCGGCCGCGATGTAGGCGCCGGCCTGAATGTCGTTGTTGAACTCGGCGTATCCGAGCGCGATCTTCGAGGCGAGGGTCGAGCCGGTGTCGAAGACCGACCAGCCGAACGCCTTCGAGGTGGTGCGCAGGATCATGTACAGCGCCATCGTCTCGCCGAGTGCGCGGCCGAGACCGAGCATCGAGCCGCTGATGTAGCCGGACTTGCCGAACGGGATCACGGTGGTCTTGACGACCTCCCACTTGGTGGCGCCGAGCGCCAGCGCCGCCTCGATGTGGGCGACGGGGGTCTGCACGAACACCTCGCGGGTGACGGCGGTGATCACCGGCAGGATCATCACGGCCAGCACGATGCCGGCGGTGAAGATGGTGCCGCCGCCCTGGATCGAGCCGGACCCGGTGGCGAACAGCGGGAACCAGCCCAGGTGATCGTTGAGCCAGACCGCGACCGGCCTGATCGCGGGCGCGAAGATGAGCAGGCCCCACAGGCCGTAGACGATGGACGGGACCGCGGCCAGCAGGTCGATCACGTACGCCAACGGCTTGGCGAGCCGCTTCGGCGAGTACTGGGTGAGGAAGATCGCGATACCCAGCGCCACCGGCATTGCCAGCACGAGCGCCACCAACGACACCAGCACCGTGACCTGGAACAGGTCCAGGACGCCGAACGCCATGTTGTTGATGTCGGTGGTGACCCACTTGCTGCTGGTGAGGAAGTTGACCTCGTTGCGAGAGAGCGCAGGGACCGCACGCCAGACCAGGAAGACCCCGATCGCCCCGATCAGCACCGTGACGAACACCGCCGACCCGGTCGTCAGCGTGGTGAAGATCCGGTCCGCCGGTCGGGTGACCGTCTTCGCGGGGGCTGCGGGTGTGGAAGTGATCGGTGCCTCCGGGGATCCGAGCGGACCGCCCGCCCCGGCCCCGGAGTTACCGGGGCCGGGTGCGGGAGGCGCCGATTGGGTGGGCGCGTCGCTCATCTGCGCTCGCAATCTTGTAGGTCTGAATATAGAGCGGTTGGTTCGAGCGGAACACTCAGCCGATCGAGGAGACCGACGCGTTGAGCTTGTCCTTGACCGTGCCGGGCAGCGGGATGTAGCCCTGCGCGGCGAGGTCGGCCTGGCCTTCGTTGGCGGCACTGGTCAGGAACGACTTGACCGCGGCCGAGGTGTCGGCGTCGTAGCCCTTCGAGCAGACGATCTCGTACGTGGCCAGGACCAGCGGGTAGGCACCGGCCTCGGTGCTGCCGAAGATCGAGTTGAGATCGAGGGCGAGGTCGCCCGAGTTCTCGTTCTTGAACTTCGCGCCGCTGATCGCCTTGCTCGCCGCGTCGCTGGTCAGCGGAACCGCGCCGGAACCGTTGTCGATCGCCGCGGCCTTGAGCTTGTTCTGGTCCGCGAACGACTTCTCCACGTAGGTGATGGAGCCGGGGGCGCCGGCCACGGCCTGCGAGACGCCGGCCGAACCCTTGGCACCCTCACCGACGCCGCCGACGAAGTCGGAGCCCGCGCCCTGCGTCCACGCGCCCTTCGAGGCGGTGGTCAGGTACTGCTGGAAGTTGTCGGTGGTGCCCGAGGAGTCCGAGCGCACGATCGGGGTGATGTTCTGGTCCGGCAGGCTGACACCGCTGTTCAGGGCAGCGATGGCCGGGTCGTTCCACTTCTTGATGCCGCCGTTGAAGATCTTGGCGAGGGTCTCGCCGTTCAGCGTGAGGTTGTCGACGCCGTCGAGGTTGTAGGCGATCGCGATGGGACCGAACACGAGCGGCAGGTTCCACGCGTCGTTGCCGGCGCAACGCTCCTTGGCCGCGGCGGCCTGGTCGCCCTTGATGGCGGAGTCCGAGCCGGCGAAGTCGATCTGCTTGGCGATGAACTGGGTGCGCCCGTCGCCGGAACCGCTGGGGTTGTAGGCGAGCTTGACGGTCTTGCCCTTGTCCTTGCAGACCGCGATGTAGGTGGAGGTGAAGGCGTCCATCGCGTTCTTCTGCGCGGAGGATCCAGCGGCCGACAGCGCCTCCTTGCCCTCGCAGGTGGCGGTGGAGGCAGCACTGTTGACGGTGGTGCTGCCGGATGCCGAGTTGTTGTCGCTACCGCACGCAGCCAGGGTCATGGCACCGACGGCCACTACACCGAGCACCGCAGCATTGCGCTTGAAGTTCACGCTGTTTCCTCCGGGAAGCTCACTTGTCCAGGCAGCACGGCGCCGCCCTGCCGTGAAAGGTAAGCGGGAGTGGTAGCCAGACGGACCCAGGAGGGTGAACGGAGAGTGAACACCTGCGGGAGTGAGCCGTAGATCACTCCCGCGCACTCGAAGTGCGGCTCAGCCGGCCTTGGTCTCGGGCATCCGGAAGTCGGCCGCGGCGACCACCGTCGCGGGCGACGGATTCTTGAGCGAGGCCGCGTACGTGTCGACGTACTCCTGACCGGTCATCCGCATCAGCTCGTACATGATCTCGTCCGTGACGGCCCGCTCGACCCAGCGGTTGCCGCCCATGCCCTCGAAGCGGCTGAAGTCGATCGGTGCGCCGAACTTGATCTGCACCCGCCGGCGACGCCAGCGGAACGGGCCGGGCGGGCAGACCTCGCCGGTGCCGATCACCGCGACCGGGATCACCGGCAGGCCGGTGGCGAGGGCCAGTCGGGCGATGCCGGTCTTGCCCTTGTACAGCCGGCCGTCGGGCGAACGGGTGCCCTCCGGGAACAGTCCGACGAGCTTGCCCTGGTCGAGCAGGCGGCGGGCGGTCTCGAGCGCGGCGTTCGCCGCGTCGGCGCCGCTGCGGTCGATCGGCACCTGGCCGGCTCCGGCGTAGAACGCCTTCTGCAGCGCCCCCTTGAAACCGGGGGTCGTGAAGTACTCGCTCTTGGCCAGGTAGGTGATGCGACGAGGCGAGGACAGCGGCGCGAAGAGCCAGTCCGCGATGGACAGGTGGTTGCCCGCCAGGATCGCCGGACCGTCGGCCGGGATGTGCTCGATCCCCTCCACCTTCGGACGGTTGTAGAAGCGGATGAACGGCCCGACGAACACGAACTTCAACAGCCAGTAGAACATGACTACCCTTGTGCCCCTTCGTATGCGACGTCGACGTGATACCGCTCGAAGGCGAGCCGGTCGTACGTGTGCAGTGCGGCGACGTTGTCCGCCTCGGTGTACAGGAGCACCGATTCGAGTCCCCGATCGCGCAGGTATTGCAGGCCCGCGACGGTGAGAAGTCTACCCAGTCCGCGCCCCTGCGCGCCCGGTGCGATCGCCACCACGTACACCTCCCCGATCGCCGGGGCGTCCGCGGTGGCGGTGTGCACCTTGGTCCAGTGGAAGCCGAGCATCGCCCCGGTCTCCGCGTCGGACGCCACGAACAGGCCCTTCGGGTCGAACCAGCTCTCGGCGACCCGCTCGTCGATCTCGCGCTGGGTCCACGCCCCCTGCTCGGGGTGCCAGTCGAAGGCCTCCGCGTTGACTCGCAACAGGTCCGCGTCGTCGGCCGGGCCCGCGTAGGTTCGCAGCGTCACCCCGTCGGGAACCACCACCTCGGGCAGCGCGGGCTCGGCGAGGGTCCTGCGCAGTTGGAGCAGCTCGCGGGCCGCGTGCAGGCCGAGCCGGTCGGCGACCGCGCGGGCCGCGGGCAGGTCGCCGTGCGCCCACACCCGGGTGCCGGCGCCGCCGCGTCGCAGCGCCTCGCGAATCAGCGCCCGCCCGACTGCCCGACCGCGATGCTCGGGATCGACCACCGCCTCGACCATCGCGGGGTGCTCGTCGTGCGCCGGTTCGAGACCCGCGTAGCCGACGATGGTGTCGTCGAGGGTCCACAGCACGTGCTCGGCGCCCGACCGCCCGGTCAGCCGGTGCACGGCCTGCTCCGAGATCGGCGCGACGCCGTCCGTCGTGGTGGCCCGCTCGACCAACGCACGGATCTGCTGCTCCTGTTCGGCATCGAGCAGGTAGAACCAGCTCATCGCGGCTTCGGTCATCTACGGCGCCGTGCCGTTCGCGGCGGTGAGAGCCGAACCGTCCGCCTCGCCCCCGTCGGATCCCACCTCGTCCGCCGCGTCGCCGTCGGCGGCGTCCGCGACCGTGCCGGTCTTGCGGCTGGGCCGGACGGCCTTGTACCCGACGTTGCGGACGGTCCCGATCAGCGCCTCGTACTCGGGCCCGAGCTTGGCGCGCAGCCGACGGACGTGCACGTCGACGGTCCGGGTGCCGCCGAAGAAGTCGTACCCCCACACCTCCTGCAGCAGCTGGGCCCGGGTGAACACCCGCCCCGCGTGCTGCGCGAGGTACTTGAGCAGCTCGAACTCCTTGTAGGTCAGGTCGAGGGGTCGTCCGCGCAGCCGGGCGGTGTAGGTGCCCTCGTCGATCACCAACTCGCCGAGGGTGATCTTGCCCGCGCTCTCCGGCGTGGCGGCGCCGCCGCTGCGCCCGACCAGCAGCCTCAGCCGGGCGTCCAGCTCGGCGGGCCCGGTGCCGGGCAGCAGGATGTCGTCGAGGCCCCAGTCCGAATTGACCGCGACCAGCCCGCCTTCGGTGAGGACCGCGACGACGGGGACGGTGGATCCGGTGCTCCCGAGCAGCCTGCACAGGCCACGAGCGGCCGCGAGGTCCGTGCGGGCGTCGACCAGGGTGATGTCGGCGGAACCCGCCTCGAGCAGCGACGACACCTCGGTCGGCGCCGGCCGGACGGTGTGCGCGAGCAGCGCCAGGGAGGGCAAGACGGAGTCCGGGTTCGGGTCAGAGGTCAGCAGGAGTAGCTCCACGCAGCCTTCCCCTCTCGTCGTTCATGTGCCTGAGCACGTCGATGTGCCTGAGCACGCGGCGACGGTGACGCGATACTTCGAGAACAGACTAGCGCGCCCGTCGCGGCGGGCAGTCAACCCTCGCCCCATTCGTGTCCGTCACAATGGAGACCGTGCGGAAACTGATACTCGCCCTGGCCTGCCTGCTGGCACTCGCCGTGGTCGTCGACTTCGGCGCGGCCGCGTACTCCGAGTACCGCGTTTCCCGGAGCCTGCGCGAGGGCGGTGCGCTGGCCTCCGACCCCGAGGTCACGGTCACGGGTTTCCCCTTCCTCACCCAGGCGGCGGCCGGAACCTACAAACACGTGGAGATCCGCGCCCGCGGCGTGCACAGCGACGTCGTCGGAGACGTGACGGTCGAGGCCAACCTGCACGGTGCGCACGTCCCCGCCTCCGAACTCGTCAACGGCAGCGTGCGCACGGTCCCGGTCGACCACCTCGACGGCCGGGTGCTGATCGAGGCCACCAACCTGGGCAAGTTCCTCGGCATCCCCGACCTCGAGGTCTCGGCCCCGCCCGCGGACAAGTCCGACGGGACCGGCGGCTCCGGCGGGTCCGGCATGTCCACCGCGGGCGGCATCGTGCTCACCGGAACAGTCCCGGTCGGACCGCTGAAGGCGACCGTCAGCGTGCAGTCCAACCTGGTGCTCGACGGCGACGACGTGAAGATCGTGGCCACCAACCTCTACTTCGGCCCCGAGGGGCACGCGAACTTCACCGTCCCGCCGGCGCTGGAGCCGGCCGTGCTCGGACTGTTCACCAAGAGCATCGACGCCCAGCGACTGCCGTTCGGACTGCGCCCGACCAAGGTCTACGCCCAGGGCTCGCAGGTCGTGATCGAGGGATCGGGCGACAACGTGGTGATCAACCTCGACGAGATGGTGCGGGCATGATCGCGCTGATCGCGCTCGCCGTCGTCCTGGTCGCCGCGCTGGCGGTCGGGCTCGCGCTGCGGTCCCGATCGGGAAAGGTCCGGGCGACCGAGCCCGAGGCCACGACCACCGACGCCCGGCTGAACCTGCTCGCCGAGGCCGGGGTCGCGGGTGCCGGACCGACGGTGCTGCACTTCTCCGCCGACTGGTGCGGCCCCTGCGCCGCGGTGCGACGGGTGGTCGGGCAGACGCTGGAGAACCTCGACGCCCGGCTCGGACCCGGCGCGGTGCACGCGGTGGAGGTGGAGGTCGACATCGACGAGAACCCCGCGCTGGCACGTGAACTCGGCGTACTGTCGCTGCCGACGACCTTCATCTTCGACGGCGCCCAGCTGCAGCGATACCGCGTGTCCGGGGTCCCGTCGGCCGCGGATCTCGAGGCCGCCCTGCTCCCGCTGTGCGGACCCGAGGCTTCAATTCCCCCGGAAAACGGGTAAGCTCGCCCCGTGCAAACCCGCCAAGAGCTCCTGCTCACCCGACGCCGCACAGTCGACCTGTGCCGCCTCGGCGGTTGTTGCTGTACCTGCCTGTAGATCCTCACGGCCGCGCCCTGCGCGCCCATGCCCCGGCCTCCAGCGCCCGAGCCCCACGCCGTGACCGATCCGATCGCCGCGCCCCGTTTCCGCATCTCACGGCATCCGTTCAAGTGCAGGAGCACACTCCAATGCCTACCACCCTTCCCAGCACCGCGACCCCGGACACGGGTGCCGCGGACCAGGTCGACGTGCGCGGACCGCGGTTCGCCGCGTGGATCACCACCGCCGTCCTCGTCGTCGTGCTCGCCGTCTCCGCCTTCTCCCCCGTCCTGGCGGGCGTGCTGTTGGCCGTCCAGGCCGTCGTGTTCGCGGTCGGTGCCGCCCTCGGCCCGCGCCGCAGCCCCTACGGCCGGGTGTTCGCCACAGTCGTCGCGCCCCGGGTGGGTCCGCCCACCGACCGGGAGCCGGTCGCACCGCTGAAGTTCGCCCAGCTCGTCGGCGGCGTCTTCGCCGTCGTCGGCGTCGTCGGGTTCCTGTCCGGGCTGATTCTGCTCGGCACGATCGCCACCGGCTTCGCGCTCTTCGCGGCCGTGCTCAACGCGGCCTTCGGCATCTGCCTGGGCTGCCAGATCTACCCGCTCGTGGCCCGCTTCCGCAGGTCGACTCCGATCCCCGCGGCGTAGCCGCACAGTCCCACCCCGTACCCACGCAAGAAAGTACCGAAAGGAAAACCATGGCTCGCTCCGACGTCCTGGTCTCAGCCGACTGGGCCGAGCAGAACCTCGACGCACCGAAGACGGTGTTCGTCGAGGTCGACGAAGACACCTCGGCCTACGACGGCGGCCACATCGAGGGCGCAGTCCGACTCGACTGGCGCAAGGACCTGCAGGACGCCGTTCGTCGTGACTTCCTGAACCGCGAGCAGTTCTCGGCGCTGCTGTCCGCCAAGGGCATCGCGAACGACGACACCGTCGTCCTCTACGGCGGCAACAACAACTGGTTCGCCGCGTACGCGTACTGGTACTTCAAGCTGTACGGCCACCAGGACATCAAGCTGATCGACGGCGGTCGCAAGAAGTGGGAGCTCGACGGCCGCCCGCTGTCGAGCGCCGAGGTCACCCGCCCGGCCACCGAGTACAAGGCCGCCGAGCCGGACACCTCGATCCGCGCGTTCCGCGACGAGGTCATCGACGCGATCGGCAACAAGAACCTGGTCGACGTCCGCTCGCCCGACGAGTTCTCCGGCAAGATCCTCGCGCCGGCGCACCTGCCGCAGGAGCAGGCGCAGCAGCGCGGCCACGTCCCCGGCGCCATCAACATCCCGTGGAGCACCACCGCCAACGAGGACGGCACCTTCAAGTCGGACGCCGACCTGACCGCGCTCTACGCGGCCAAGGGCTTCGACGACAGCAAGGAAACCATCGCCTACTGCCGCATCGGCGAGCGCTCGAGCCACACCTGGTTCGTGCTGCAGGAGATCCTCGGCAAGAGCAATGTCAAGAACTACGACGGCAGCTGGGTCGAGTACGGCTCTCTCGTCGGCGCCCCGATCGAGCTGGAGGTTCGATAACCATGTGTGGAGCACCTGTTCAGGGTCAGACCCTGCCCGCCGGCGTTGACGTCGAGAAGGAGACCGTGATCACCGGTCGCGTCCTGGCCGCCGACGGCCAGCCGGTCGGCGGCGCGTTCGTGCGTCTGCTCGACGGCACCGGCGAGTTCACCGCCGAGGTCGTGGCGTCGGGCACCGGCGACTTCCGCTTCTTCGCCGCCCCCGGCACCTGGACCGTGCGTGCGCTGTCCAGCACCGGCAACGGCGACACCACGATCAGCCCCGAGGCCAACGGCATCCACAACGTGGACATCACCGTCAGCAAGTAAGCGCCTCCGGCGCCTGTGCGCGATCGGTTCCCCGATGGGG
>NZ_JBHZAH010000152.1:0-9956 GCF_042754225.1 Rhodococcus sp. NPDC059234 | reverse complement strand
GAACAGGCCGAGGTTCTCCGCGGTCGCGAAGTCCTTCAGCCCGTCGAGGCCGAAGGTCTGCAGCAGGGTCTGCACGGTTGCCAGACCCTGCGTGATGATGGACGCCTGCGCCGTGTCCGGCGTTGCCTTCGGGGTCGTCGTGGGCGCGGGGGCGGTGGTATCCGGCGTCGTCTCGCCCGCCGCGGCGGGCGCCGCGCTCGGCGTGGTCGTGGCCGGGGAGGTTGTAGTGGCCGGCGAGGTCGTGGTGGCCGGCGAGGTCGCGGCCGGGCTGCCGGCTGCCCCGGCTGCCGGGGTGCTCGTGACGCCCATCAGATAGTTCACCGCGCCGGTGACGATCGCGATCGCGTGCTTGAGCTGGCCCTGCTGGCTGTCGAGCACGGCCGCGTCGTCCGGATTGGAACCGTTGCCCATCTCCACGAAGACCAGGGGCACGGTGGTGAGCGCGGGACCGGCGATGTCGCTGCGACTCTGGATGCCGTCGACGACGCCCGCGTAGTTGGCCTCGGTGAAGCCGTTCTTGACATACGCGTCGCGCATCAGCTTGGACGCCTCGAGGCCCGTCGTGGACTGCACGGCCTGGACCTTCGCGTCGGGCACGGGCAGGGTCGGCACGATCAGGTGGAACCCGTGGTCCTTGGCGTCGGCGCCCGCGGTGGTCGAGTCCGCGTGGATGCTCATCGCGAGGTCCGCACCGGACTTGTTGGCCGCCTGGGCGCGCTCGTCGACGCAGCCGCCCCACCCCGAGTCGTCGGCGCGGCTGAGCACGACCTTGGCACCGAGGGTCTCGAGGCTGGTCTTGACCAGCTGCGAGACGTTCCAGTTGATCGTGTGCTCGGGCACCCCGCCGAGGCTGGTCATGCCGGTGGTCTGGCAGTCCTTCTTGCCGCCGCGGCCGTCGTCGACCTGCCGGGAGAGGTTCTCGCTGTGGTTGGTGCCCTGGTGCCCGGGATCGAGGAAGACCGTCTTGCCGGTCAGCGGTGTCGTGTTGGCCGCGCCTTCGGCCGCAGGGGTCGCGGGAGCCGCGGCGGGATCGGCGGCGGCCACAGCGGGCAGCAGCATTGCGGTCAGCGAAGCGGCCACGAGGCCGGCGGTCACGATGGTCTTCTTCATCCCGGATGGGCGCATGCGGATGGGCCCGCTGCACCACTCTCCTTTCACTGCGCATTACACGAGTCACACCGGTCACAAGCGCACCAAGTGAAACAGAGGCGGGTGCGAAGGGGCCAGGGTTCACCGCGGTTCTCAGCGAACCGTTGACGTTCTGTGACCCGGGAGACGCGAACGACCCCCGAAGCCAAAAGAAGCCACTCACCTGACGGTGAGTGGCTTCTTGTCGGTGGAGCTAAGGGGACTCGAACCCCTGACCCCCACACTGCCAGTGTGGTGCGCTACCAGCTGCGCCATAGCCCCGTGTTCTGTTGTCGCACTCGGAAACCGTGTCCCGCTTGCCTGGAAAAAGTTACACCATCGCGAGCATCGCCAACAAATCGGCTGGTCACGGCTCATTTACCCGCGGAAAAAGGAACGGGTACCGGGATCCGCCATACCCCTCGGAGATGGCCTACCCGGTACCCGTTCGTCTGTCCCCCGTCGCAGGGTCAGTTCAGCTTGGTCACCCAGTTCACGTCGCCGAGGGCGTCGATGATCGTGCCGTCCTTGACCACCGTCGGCGTGCCCCGCGCACCGCTCGCCGCGAGGGCCGCACTGCCCTTCTCCGCCGCCGCGGTTGCGTCGGCCACCTTCGCGCCGCTCGCGATGCACTGCGCCGTCGCGTCGTCGGCCCCGGAGTCCTTGGCCAGCTGCGCGAGATCGTCGTTGCTGTGGTCGGACTTGCCGTTCTCCTTCGGCTGGTTCGCCGGCGCGAAGATCGCCCCGTGGAACTTCGAGTAGGCGATGGCGTTGCCGCTGTCGGCGACGCAGAGCAGCGCCCCGGCCGCGCGACTGGAGTAGTCGCCGCTGGCGGAGAGCCGGTTCAGGAAGTCCAGGGTGTGGTAGCGCACAGCGAGGGTGCCCTCGTCGACCTTCTGCGCGACCTCCTGGCCGTTGGTGTTCTCCAACTGCGCGCAGTACGGGCACATGGGATCCTCGAACACGTCGATCGTGGTCGTCGCGCCCGGCGTCCCGAGCCGGACCACACCGTCCTCCTGGACCGCGACCTGGACCGCCGAGTTCGACACGCCGCCGTAGCCCTCGTTGCGGGGCTTGCTGCGGTTGTTGCTCCACAACACGCCGCCGATGACGACCGCGGCGATCACCACGATCGCCAGGCCGCCGAGCACGTACGTCGTGCGACTCGACGTCGGCTGGGGTGAGTACTTGACGGGCTTGACCTTCTTGCTCACTGATGAAGTCCTTCGGGTCCGATTCCGGGTGCGGCCTTACGGTGCCAACTCACGACTCTGCCACCTCAGGCTGAGGAGCCGATGAGAGGAGCGGGCGCGAGCGTGGGCCGAGCGCGAGCGGGCTGCGAGGAAAAACGATCAGCCACACCGCCATGGCCATGAAGCCGACGTCCCGGGCGACCTCGCGCGCGTAGTCCCAGCCGTCCACCTCGGCCGCTCCGCCGCCGCCGAAGCATCCGCAGTCGATCGACAGGCCCCGCGCCCACGCCGACACGACCGCGGCGATCAGACCGGCCAGGACCACCACCGAGACAACCGCGGTCAGCCGGACAGCGAGCCCGATGAGCAGCAGCAGGCCCAGCGCGATCTCGAACATCGGCAGGGCCGACGCCACCGGGCGCACCAGCTCTTCCGGCAGCAACTGGTAGGCGCGCACCGCGACCACCGTCTGCGTCGGATCGGCGAACTTGATTCCGCCCGAGATCAACCAGACCGCGGCGAGACCGAGGCGGGCCAGGAAGCTGACAACACGAATCCACACGCAGCCCACGGTACCGAGGCCGCGCGTAGATTCACGGTCATGGACCCGCACGGCGGTGCTCTGCCGCACGAGTTCGACCACACGCATGCGAACGTGTCCGGCGGCTGGCTCCGGGCCGCGACCTTCGGTGCCATGGACGGACTCGTGACCAACACGTCGCTGCTCGCGGGCGTGGGCGGCGGCGGACTGGACGCGCACGCGATCGTTCTCAGCGGCATCGCCGGATTGGCTGCGGGTGCCTTCTCGATGGCCCTCGGCGAGTACGCGTCGGTGTCGACGGCGAACGAACAGATCGACGCCGAGGTGCGGGTGGAGACCCGCGCCCAGGCCAGGCATCCGCAGGCCGAGCAGGCCGAACTGGTCGCCATGTTCGTCGACATGGGGATGAGCGAGACCACGGCCCGCGCCGCGGCCACGGAGGTGCACGGCGACTCCGAGCGAGCGGTGACCATCCACCTGACCCACGAACTCGGCGTCGACCCCACCGAGAAGCCCTCCCCGTTGGTTGCCGGGGGCTCGTCGTTCGTGATGTTCGCGATCGGCGCGATCATCCCGCTGCTGCCGTACCTCCTCGGATTCGACTCGCTCCCGGCCGGGCTCGCGGTCGGCGGGCTCGGCCTACTCGTCGCCGGCGCGGTCGCGGCCGGGTTCACCTCGCAGTCCAAGGTTCGCGGAGCCCTGCGACAGCTGCTCTTCGGCGCGATCGCGGTCGGCGCCACCTACCTGGTCGGCGTGCTCATCGGTGGCGTCCCCGGTTGACGCCTGCGGGATCGTGCGCGGCGCGAGCACCCAGAACCCGATCGGGAGCAGCATCAGCGCGCCCGTCACCGCGAAGGCCACCCCGTAGGACAGGTACTGGGCCAGCACGCCGGCGAGCAGCGGACCGGCCACCACCCCGACATCCGAGGACATCTGGAAGGTCGCGAGGACCGGGCCGCCCCTGGCCTTGGAGCCGATCACGTCCGCGACCGCGGCCTGCTGGGCCGGATTCATCAGGCCGGACCCCATGCCAGCGACCAGCGACAGCAGGAGGAACACCGCCAGGTTGTCGCTGAACCCGAGCACGGCGGTCGCGGCGCCGCTGACCACCAGCCCGGCGAGCACGAAGGGCCGTCTGCCTCGCAGGTCCGACAGGCGCCCCGCCGGGATCTGCACCAGCGCGTTGCCGACGGCGTACACGGTCAGCGCGACACCCGCCAGCGCGGTGCCCTGGTCCAGCGCCTCGACCACGAACAGCGGCACCATCGCGACCCGGACACCGAACGACACCCAGCCGTTGGCGAAGTTCGACACCAACGCCGCCCGGTACGTCGCCGAGGTGAGCGCCTCCCGCAGTGTCATCGTGACGACGTGACCGCCCGAATCCGGGGCGGCCAGTTCGGACCCGCGCAGGCTGACGTACACCACCGCCGCCGCGATGAGCAGCGCGACCGCGTAGATCAGGAACGGAGCGCGCAGCCCCAGGCCCGCGAGCGCGCCGCCGACCAGCGGGCCGCCGATGGTGCCGAACAAGAAGGACGTCGCGTACAGGCCGGACACCCGGCCGCGGATGCCCGGTGGGGTGATCCGGATCAGCAACCCGAGCGCGGACACCGTGAACATGGTCGACCCGACACCGCCGAGCGCCCGGAACGCCAGCAACTGCCAGTAGTCGCCGGCGAACGCGACCGCACCGGACGACGCGGCGACGATCAGCAGGCCGGTGAGATAGGTGGGCCGCTCCCCCAGCCGCTGCACCAGGGCGCCGCTGAGCGGCGCGAACAGCAGCCGCATCAGGGCGAACACGCTGATGACCGAGAACGTGGCGATGTATCCAACGTCGAAGCTGCGGGCGAACTGGGGAAGGGCGGGAGCGACGATGCCGAAGCCGAGGGCGATGACGAAGCTGGCCGAGACCAGCACCCAGATCTCGCGCGGCAGCTTGGTTTCGGAGGTGTTCATGTACCGCCGATGCTAGTGCGCGGCCGGACTCGTCAGTCGACCGCTCCCAGTGCTCGCGCGACGACCTCGCGGGCCTCGTTCTGCACCTGGGCGAGATGCTCTGAGCCGCGGAACGATTCGGCGTAGATCTTGTACTTGTCCTCGGTCCCGGACGGTCGTGCCGCGAACCACGCGCTCTCGGTGCACACCTTGAGACCGCCGATCCGCGCTCCGTTGCCCGGCGCGACGGTGAGCGCCGCGGTGATGGGTTCGCCCGCCAGTTCCGTCGCGCTGACCTGTTCCGGTGACAGCGCGGACAGCGCCGCCTTCTGCGCCCGGTCGGCCGGCGCGTCCACGCGCGCGTAGGCGGGATCGCCGTAGCGGTCGGCCAGTGCGCGGTATCGCTGCGAGGGCGATTCGCCGGTGACGGCGAGGATCTCCGAGGCGAGCAACGCCAGGGCGAGACCGTCCTTGTCGGTGGTCCACACCGAGCCGTCGGTGCGCAGCAGGCTCGCTCCCGCGCTCTCCTCCCCGCCGAACCCGAGCTCGCCGGACAGCAGGCCGGGCACGAACCACTTGAACCCGACCGGCACCTCCACCAGCTCCCGGCCGAGCCCGGCGACGACCCGGTCGATCATCGACGAACTGACCACCGTCTTGCCGACCTTGGTGCCCGCCTGCCAGCCGGGCCGGTGCCCGTACAGGTACTCGATCGCCACGGCCAGGTAGTGGTTGGGGTTGAGCAGGCCGGCGTCCGGGGTGACGATGCCGTGCCGGTCGGCATCGGCGTCGTTGCCGGTGGCGATGTCGTAGCTCTCGCGCGCACCGATCAGGGAGGCCATCGCGGCCGGCGAGGAACAGTCCATCCGGATCTTGCCGTCGGTGTCGAGGGTCATGAACCGCCACGTCGCGTCGACGAGCGGGTTGACCACCGTCAGGTCGAGGCCGTACCGCTCGGCGATCGCGCCCCAGTAGTCGACGCTCGCCCCGCCCATCGGGTCTGCCCCGATCCGGACTCCGGCGCCGCGGATCGCGTCGAGGTTCACCACGTTCGGCAGGTCGTCGATGTAGCTGCCGAGATAGTCGTAGGGCCGCGCGACCGCCCGCGCCGCCGGTATCCGTCGCACACCGGACAGACCCGCGACGAGCAGTTCGTTGGCGCGGCGCTCGATCGCGGAGGTCGCGTCGGAATCGGCCGGTCCGCCGTGCGGCGGGTTGTACTTGAAACCGCCGTCACGGGGAGGGTTGTGCGACGGCGTGACCACGATGCCGTCGGCGCGGGCGGACCGCTCGGATGCGTTGTGCCGCACAATCGCACGGCTCACCGCGGGGGTGGGGGTGTACCGCCCCGCGGCGTCGACGAGCACGTCGACCTCGTTCGCGGCGAGCACCTCGAGCGCGGAGGTCCAGGCAGGCTCGGACAGCGCGTGGGTGTCGCGGCCGAGGAACAGCGGTCCGGTGATGCCCTGGGCCGCGCGGTATTCCACGATCGCCTGCGTGGTCGCGAGGATGTGCGCCTCGTTGAAGGCGCCGTCGAGGCTCGATCCGCGGTGCCCGGAGGTCCCGAATGCCACCCGCTGGCCGGGGTCCTCGGGGTCCGGGGTGCGGGTGTAGTAGGCCGTCACCAGGTGCGGCAGGTCCTCGAGGTCTTCGGGTCCCGCGGGCCGGCCTGCTCGATCGTTCGCCATGGCCTCATTCGATCACGCGACGACGGCGTGTGCCGCGGCGAATCCGAGGAAGGCCGCTCCGATTCCGGCGACCAGGGTGACCGCGACGTTGGCGAATGCATACAGCCGCGCCCGGTCCTGCAGCAGTCGCAGCGTCTCGTAGCTGAAGGTGCTGAAGGTGGTCAGCGCCCCGCAGAAGCCGGTGCCGATCAGCGTCGCCAGCGCGCCACCGTGCGTGGTCGCGGCACCGACGAGCCCGCCGAGGATCAGCGACCCGATCACGTTCACCGCGAGCGTGCCCCACGGGAACTCGCTGTCGTGGCGCGACTGCAGGGTCCGGTCCAGCAGAAACCGCGCGGGCGCGCCGACCGCACCACCGACCAGCACGAGCAGCACGGTCACGCGGGACCCTCCACCACGCGCACTCGCTCGACGTCCTCGAGCGTGACAGTAGCCTGGGTGAGCAACTCGGCGATCGCCTCGACGAACGCCCGAACGCGCGGCGGGTCGTCCAGGATGATCACGAGGACGGGCAGGCCGTCTGCGAGGTCGAGCAGTCGGGTGGTGTGGATGTGCGAGGACGCGCCGTACCCCTCGACTCCCCGCCACACGCTGGCTCCGCTGAGTCCGGCGTCGCGGGCCCGCCGCACGATCTCCTGGTACTTGGGTTTGTGACGCCAGAGGTCGTCCTGGCCGAGGATGATCGACAGGCGCAGTTCACCGCGCGAGGTGCTCGTGTACGAAGGGGGCGGCGACGGGGCGTTGGAGGACGACATCGTCAGTTTCCTTTCCCGATCCGGGCGCCGGCGGCCACCCGGGTGAGCGACATCCCTGCCAGTGCGGCGGCGAGCGCGGCGATCACACTGCCGCCGAGGTAGCCGAACGCGAGCGGATAGTGGCCGTCGGCGAGGAGCCCGCGAACCTCGACCGCATAGGTGGAGAAGGTGGTGAAGCCGCCGAGGATGCCGACCCCCAGGAACGGCCGCAGCAGCCGGTGCGCGGTCCAGACCTCGGTGATGACCACCATCAGGACGCCGATGAGGAAGCAGCCGACCACATTGGTAATCAGCGTGGCCCAGGGCAGCTGACCAGACTCCACTGGAATTGCTTGCGCGACACCGTATCTCGCCAGAGAACCGAGCGCACCGCCGGCAGCGACGACCGCCAGCAACGCCCCGTCACCGCGCATCCACGTCTCCTAGTCCGACAGCCGGAACCGCGCCGCGGCGATGACGTCGGCGAGCGCGTCGGCGAGCACCACCAGTCGCTCACCGGGACCCGGCGCGGCCAGCACCCGAAGTCTATCCGCGGCACCGAGCGGCAGCAGCGCCGCGAGCGCCAGCGCCTGCTCGCCGGGACCGCCTGGCAGCGACCGCAGCCCAGGGTAGTCGGGCGCCCGCCCGCCCCCGACACGGGCCAGCTCGGCGGCCACCTCGCCCAACTCGTCGACGCGGGCGTCGACCTCCGCCGCCGCGCTCGCCCCGATCACCGATCCCTCGTCCGGCCACTCCTCGACCTCGGCCTGCGGATACGGATCGTCGGGAAGCCAGCGCCGCACCCGGATCCGGCGTTCGCCGACACAGCCGAGCAGCATGCGTCCACCGGCGCCCGGTCGGTACTCGACGATCCTCGCCGTGGTCCCCACATCGGTCCGCTCGTCACCGCCGCCGACCTCGTGTCCGCGCGAGATGAGCACCACCCCGAACCGCATTCGATCCGGTGCGGCCGTGCAGTACTCGACCATCTGGCGGTATCGCGGCTCGAAGACCTGCAGTGGGAGCGCCTCGCCGGGGAGCAGCACCGCGCCGAGCGGGAACATCGGGAGATGCATGGGCCCAGGCTAGCAATCGGGCCGCGCCGGAACCGGGACGCACCGCGGCGACCGCGCTAGGGTGTGATCTGGAAAGGGACGTCCATGGACACCTGGCTCAGGCGGTCCGCAGCCGCCGCGTTCGCTATCCTCGCCGGCCTCGCGCTGGCCACGCCGACGGCCTCGGCCCAGCCGCCCGTCGCCGATCCCGACCCCTTCTACTGGTCGCCACCCGACCTCGCCCCACACTCGAACGGCGACGTGCTGCGCGCACGCCCGGTCGATGTGTCGAGGTACGGCAACGCCGACGGCTGGCAGATCCTGTACCGCTCCACCAATTCCACCGGCGGGCCGATCGCGGCGACGACGACGGTGCTGGTGCCGCGCGGCGGCGTGGACCGTCCGCTGCTGTCGTTCCAGGCGATCATCAACGCCCTCGGCACCCAGTGCGGGCCCTCGCACACGCTGTTCGACGGGCAGCTGACGGAGGCGCCGGCGCTACCGGCGCTGCTGGCAAGGGGATGGGCGGTCGCTCTGCCCGACCATCTCGGCCCGACCAGCGCCTACGGCGCGGCGCGGCTCGGCGGTCAGATCGTGCTCGACGGGATCCGAGCGGTCCAGCGCCTGCCGCAGGCGCGACTGGGCCACAGCCCGGTCGGGCTGACGGGATACTCGGGCGGCGGCATGGCCACCGGCTGGGCCGGCGCACTGGCACCGACCTACGCGCCGGAGCTGAACATCGTCGGCATCGCGCAGGGCGGCGTCCCCACCAACCTCAGCGAGCTCGCCAACGGCCTCGGCTCCGCACCGCACCCGCTCTTCGGGCTCGCCTTCGCCGCCACGCTGGGACTCGAACGGGAGTATCCCTCGCGGGTCCCCGTCGACAACTACCTCACCCCGGCGGGACTCCGGTTGCGCGATCAGATCGCGAACGCCTGCACCCAGCAGATCATCGACGACGGCGCCGGGCACAGCGCCGCGGAGATGACGCGGGACCCGTCCCAGGTCAATGCGCCGACCCTGCGGTCGGTGTTCGACGAGAACAGCCTGCAGCTGTACCCGGGCGTCCCGCGCGCGCCGGTGTTCGCCTGGCACGGGACCGGCGACCAGCTGGCGCCACTCGACTCCGCGGCCGCGACGGTCCGGAGGTGGTGTGGTGCAGGCGTGCCCGTCCAGTTCGACGTGCTGCCCGGCGATCACGGACCCGCCTCGGTCGAGGGTGCGCCCGGGGCATTCGCCTGGTTGGACGGCAGGTTCGCCGGGGCGCCGGCACCCAGCAACTGCTGACTCAGCTCGACGGCCAGGGCGGAAGGGGCGGCTTGACCCACATGATCTTTTCGTCGGCGTGCGCAGGCACCGCCCGCGGGTCGTGGGGATGGTCGGCCGCCCACCGCGACTTCTCGTCCAGCAGTTCAGCGACGACCGACCACGTCTCGCGGGTGCTCGGCGGGTTCGCTCCCGCGGCGCGGGCGAGCTTGCGCAGCCGATCGTCGGGCAGGGCGAGCAGTTCGGCGCCGCCGATCCCCCGGTCCCAGACGTACCGCGCGAGTCCGACCGCCTTGTCGCGTCGCTTGCGCGACGCCTCGTCGGTGTGCGCAAAGTCGACGTCGCCGGAATCCACGTGCCCGAGCCTATCGGCGCCTGCCCGACCACGAAAAAGCGGCGAGGCCCCGGAC
>NZ_JBHZAH010000151.1:0-10254 GCF_042754225.1 Rhodococcus sp. NPDC059234 | reverse complement strand
GCGAGGCTACGACGATCCGAAGAGGTTCTCGATCAGGCCGGGTTCACCGACCCATCCGCTGCCGGCGTCGAGCGAGCCGAACAGTGGCCGGATCGGGCTCGGGGCCACCAGGTCGCGGTAGGTGACCTCGAAGACGACCGTGTCGTCGACCGTGCAGTGGTGGCGCACCTGGTAGACGCCGTCGGCGACCCCGCCCCACGAGTAGCCCTGCCAGCCGTCGTCGCCGGGTGAGGTGGGGGCGATGTCCTCGACCACCGTGCCGGTGGTCTGGTCGATCAGGGTGGCCCCGCACAGCGTGCCCAGCGGAACGTTCTTCACCGAGGCCGTCACGTCGTTCTCGGTCACGTCCGCGGTCGACTCGATCGACGTGGCGGAGGCGATCGCCGGGGCGAGCACGAGCAGTGGCGCGGTGGCCGCCGAGACGATCGCCGCGCGCAGGAGAGCACTCTTCATTCCCGATCCCTGTCGTCGGACGCCGCTGTCCCGCGGCGTCGTTGGGTGATTCGTCTGCGAAGGTAACAATCGGGACGAATCGCCGTGGACGAACCGGGCGATTTGTCGGTGTCTCGGGGTTACAGGTGTCTGGCGGCGTCGTCGAACCCTCCGACCGCTCCGCCCGACCCTCCGCCGCCATACGATGGCGGAATCGGGAACCACGATGTATCGGGGTGCTGCTCATGCAGGACGTCCTGGCGGATCTGATGAAGGTGTGGCACGCAGGCGGGACCGCGGGTGTCGGGACCGTCGTCGCGACATTCCGCTCGGCACCGCGGCCGGCGGGCGCCGCGATGGTGGTCGCACCGGACGGGACCGCGTCCGGTTCGGTGTCGGGCGGCTGCGTCGAGGGAGACGTGTACGAGCGTGCGCTCGCGGTTGTCGAGACCGGGACACCGGTGCTCGAGCGCTACGGCGTGAGCGACGACGACGCCTTCTCTGTGGGCCTGACCTGCGGCGGCATCATCGACATCTATATCGAGGCGGTGTCGTCGGCGAGCTTTCCCGAACTCGCCGACGTGGCCGCGGACGTCGCGGCCGGCCGGGCGGTGGCGGTCGCGACCGTGATCGACCATCCCGACCCCGCCCGGGTGGGGTCGCGGCTGATCGTGCACCCGGACCGCACCCGCGGGACGGTCGGTTCGGCGCGCGCCGACGCCGCGGTCGCGGACGACGCCCGGGGCCTGCTGGCCGCGGGCCGGACGGCGGTGCTCGGTTACGGCGAGGACGGGCAGCGGCGCGGGGAGGGCATGCGCGTGTTCGTGAACTCGCACGGCCCGAGGCCGCGGATGCTGGTGTTCGGGGCGATCGACTTCGCCGCCGCCGTCGCGCACCAGGGCGCGTTCCTCGGCTACCGCGTGACGGTCTGCGATGCGCGGCCGGTATTCGCGACGCATGCGCGCTTCCCGACCGCGGACGAGGTGGTCGTCGACTGGCCGCACCGGTACCTGCAGGAACAGATCGAGGCGGGGGCCGTCGACGGCAACACCGCGATCTGCGTTCTGACCCACGACCCCAAGTTCGACGTCCCGCTGCTGGCGGTGGCGCTGCGGCTGCCCGAGATCGGCTACGTGGGGGCGATGGGCTCGCGCCGCACGCACCTGGATCGGCTCGAGCGACTGCGGGAGGCCGGGTTGACCGAGGCCGAACTGGGTCGGCTGTCGAGCCCCATCGGGCTGGACATCGGTGCCCGCACGCCCGAGGAGACCGCGGTGTCGATCGCGGCGGAAATCATCGAACTGCGCTGGGGCGGCGGCGGGGAGCGGTTGTCCTTCGTGGCGGGCCGAATCCACCACGAAGGAACCCCTCCCGACTGTTGACACCGCCGCCGGACCGGCCGACGCTGAAGTGGTCGGTGGGGTGAGCGAGGTAGATCCCATGCAGGTGCCAGGGCCCTTCGAATACGAACGAGCGACGAGCGTCGAGGACGCGATCGGGTTGCTGGACAGGCACGGCGACCAGGCCCGGTTGGTCGCCGGTGGACACAGCCTGCTCCCGATGATGAAGCTGCGGCTGGCCAACCCGGAGTGGTTGATCGACATCAACCCGCTGCACGACGAGCTGGGTCGCGTCACCGTGGATCCCACCGGCGCGCGGATCGGCGCGATGGTCCGGCACCGCCAACTGCTCGAGTCACCCGAGCTCGCGGCGCTGTGGCCGATCTTTCGGGACGCCGAGCGGGTGATCGCAGACCCGACGGTCCGGAACCGGGGCACCATCGGCGGTTCGCTGTGCCAGGCGGACCCCGCCGAGGACCTCACCACCGTGTGCCGGGTACTCGACGCGACCTGCGTCTTGCGGGGCCCGGCGGGCGAGCGGGTGGTGGGAATCGAGGAGTTCCACGTCGGCCCGTACGAGACCGCGGCCGCGCCGAACGAGATGCTCACCGAGATTCGGATCCCGTTCCGCGACCACGGTTCGAATGCGTACGAGAAAGTGGAACGGCGCGTGGGGGATTGGGCGATCGCGGCAGCGGGTGCCGCGATCTGGCTGGACGGCCCGCTCGTCGTCGACGCCAGGGTCGGACTGACCGCGGTGAACGCGGACCCCGCCGGCTTCGGGGAGGTCTACGAGTTCCTGGTCGGCAAGCCGTGCACCGACGAGGTCGCGCTGTATGCGGGCGAGCTGGCCTCGCGGCACTGCGAACCGGTGTCGGACCAGCGCGGCAGTGCGGACTACAAGCGGCACCTCGCGAAGGAACTGACCCGCCGCACCCTGCTCACCGCGGCCGGGCGGGTGCACTAGCCGGGCCTCGAGCACCGGCAGTCGAGTACGGAAGGACGAGAAGCGATGCAGGTGACGATGACTGTGAACGGCGAGGAGGTCACCGCGGAGGTCGAACCCAGGATGCTTCTCGTGCACTTCCTGCGGGACCAGTTGCGGCTGACCGGAACTCACTGGGGCTGCGACACCAGCAATTGCGGCACCTGCGTGGTGTGGGTCGACCACGAGCCGGTCAAGTCCTGCACGATGCTGGCGGTGATGGCCGCCGGGCACGAGGTCCGCACCGTCGAGGGCCTCGAACACGACGGCGTCCTCGACCCGGTCCAGCAGGGCTTCATGGAGTGTCACGGGCTGCAGTGCGGGTTCTGCACGCCGGGGATGATGATGGCGGCGCGGGCCCTGTTGGACCGTAACCCGCACCCCGACGAGCAGGCGATCCGGGAGGCGATCTCCGGCCAGATCTGCCGCTGCACCGGGTACACCACGATCGTGCGGTCGGTGCTGTGGGCGGCCGAGCACGAGGAGGGTGCCGAGCGGGCGCCGGAACCCGAGCGGCACACCGGTCCGACCGCGGCGCAGCCGGACTCGACGGCACCGGCGCCGCAAACCAGCGAGCACATCGGAAGTGGATCATGACCACCGTCGACCGCCCGGTCCCGGACCGGCCCGACGCCGACCACGTCGACAACGACACCAAACCGATCGGCTACGGCCGCATGCTCCGCAAGGAGGACCCGCGGTTCGTCCGGGGGCGGGGCCACTACGTCGACGACATCGTCCTGCCCGGCATGCTGCACATGGCGGTGCTGCGCTCACCGGTCGCGCACGCCCGCATCGTGAGCGTGGACACCGCTGCGGCGCAGCAGCATCCGAAGGTCAAGGCCGTCATCACCGGAGCGGACCTGGCGGAGCAGGGACTGGCCTGGATGCCCACGCTGTCGAACGACGTGCAGGCGGTCCTCGCCACCGACAAGGTGCGGTTCCAGGGCCAGGAGGTGGCCTGTGTGGTCGCCGAGGACCGGTACTCGGCCCGGGACGCGCTCGAGTTGATCGACGTCGAGTACGACGTCCTCGACCCGGTGATCGACGCCCGCCGGGCGCTCGACCCGGACGCCCCGGTGATCCGCACCGACCTCGACGGCAAGACCGACAACCACGTCTTCGACTGGGAGGCGGGCGACGCCGCGGCCACCGCGGCCGCATTCGCGAGGGCGGATGTGATCACCAGGCAGGAGATCGTCTACCCCCGAGTGCATCCGGCTCCGATGGAGACCTGCGGTGCCGTCGCCGACTACGACGCGGTCGAGGGGAAGCTGACGCTGTGGTGCACCTCCCAGGCCCCGCACGCGCACCGAACCCTGTACGCGCTCGTCGCCGGGCTGCCCGAGCACAAGATCCGCGTCGTGTCCCCGGACATCGGCGGCGGCTTCGGCAACAAGGTGCCGATCTACCCCGGGTACGTGTGCGCCATCGTCGCGTCCCTGGTCACCGGGCACCCCGTCAAGTGGATGGAGGACCGCAACGAGAACCTGACCAGCACCGGGTTCGCGAGGGACTACATCATGCAGGGGGAGATCGCGGCGACCGGGGACGGCAAGATCCTCGCGATCCGGACGAACGTGCTGGCCGACCACGGCGCCTTCAACGGCACCGCCGCGCCGGTGAAGTACCCGGCCGGGTTCTTCGGTGTGTTCACCGGCAGCTACGACCTCGAGGCCGCGTACTGCAAGATGACCGCCGTCTACACGGACAAGGCGCCGGGCGGGGTGGCGTACGCGTGCTCGTTCCGGATCACCGAGGCGGTGTACCTGGTCGAGCGGCTCGTGGACTGTCTGGCGTACGACCTGGAGATGGACCCCGCGGAGCTGCGACTCCGAAACCTGCTGCGGCCGGACCAGTTCCCCTACACCTCCAAGACCGGCTGGGTGTACGACTCCGGCGACTACGAGACCACCATGCGCAAGGCGATGGACATGATCGGCTACGCCGACCTACGCCGCGAGCAGGCCGAGCGCCGCGAGCGGGGCGAGCTGATGGGCATCGGGATGTCCTTCTTCACCGAGGCCGTCGGGGCCGGGCCGCGCAAGGACATGGACATCCTCGGACTCGGCATGGCGGACGGCTGCGAGCTGCGGGTGCACCCGACCGGCAAGGCGGTGCTGCGGCTCTCGGTGCAGTCCCAGGGGCAGGGTCACGAAACGACGTTCGCGCAGATCGTCGCCGAGGAGCTCGGCATCGCGCCCGACGACATCGACGTGGTGCACGGCGACACCGACAACACCCCGTTCGGTCTGGGCACCTACGGCAGCCGGTCGACGCCGGTGTCCGGTGCGGCCGCCGCGCTCGTCGCGCGCAAGGTCCGGGACAAGGCGAGGATCATCGCGTCCGGAATGCTCGAGGTCTCCGTCGCGGACCTGGAGTGGACGAAGGGCAGCTTCCACGTCGCCGGCGATCCGACCGCGGCCGTGACGATCCAGGACGTCGCCATGCGGTCCTACGGCGCGGGGGACCTGCCGGAGGGGCTCGAGGGTGGCCTCGAGGCCCAGATCTGTTACAACCCCGAGAATCTCACCTATCCGTACGGGGCGTACTTCTGCGTCGTCGACATCGACCCGGGCACCGCGGTGGTGAAGGTGCGCCGGTTCCTCGCGGTCGACGACTGTGGCACCCGGATCAATCCGATGATCATCGAGGGGCAGGTGCACGGCGGGCTGACCGACGGTATCGGGATGGCGCTGATGGAGATCATGGCGTTCGACGAGGACGGCAACTGCCTCGGCGGGTCGTTCATGGACTACCTCATTCCGACCGCGCTGGAGGTGCCGCATTTCGAGACCGGATTCACCGTGACGCCGTCGCCGCACCATCCGATCGGGGCCAAGGGCATCGGCGAGTCCGCCACGGTGGGATCCCCGCCCGCGTTGGTCAACGCGGTGGTGGACGCGCTGAAGCCGTTCGGGATCCGGCACGCGGACATGCCGCTGACCCCGTCTCGGGTGTGGGAAGCGATGCAGGGCAGGGCGGCCCCGCCGATATAGGAGCTGAACGACGAGGGTGCGGGTAGTGCGGATGAAGGCCCGGATGGCCGAGCTCACGGAGCGCAGGCAGCCGTTCGTGCATGCCACGGTGGTGCGCGCGCAGGCGCCCACGTCCGCGCGCGCCGGCGACGAGGCGATCGTGTTGTCCGACGGCACCATCGAGGGCTTCGTCGGCGGCCAGTGCGCACAGAACTCGGTGCGCACCGCCGCGCTCGGTGCCCTGCGTTCCGGGGAGAGCGTGCTGCTGCGGGTGCTGCCCGACGGCGCCCCGGAGTTTCCGGAGGCGCCGGGCGCGGCCGTCGTGGTCAACCCGTGCCTGTCCGGCGGCGCCATGGAGATCTTCCTCGAGCCCCGGCTGCCGGCCCCGGTCGTGCGCGTGGTCGGCGCGACGCCGGTGGCGGACGCGGTCGCCGAGCTGGCGGGGTTCCTGGACTTCGAGGTTCGGCGGGACGGAGACGATGGCGGCTCGGAGGACCCGGTTGCGGTGATCGTCGCGAGCCTCGGAGGCGAGGAATCGCGGGCGCTGCGGGGCGCGCTGGACGCGGGGGCGGGCTACGTCGGTCTGGTCGCCAGCCGGCTCCGCGGCGCCGCCGTCATCGACCAGATCGAGCCCACCGCGGCGGAACGGGCGTTGGTGCACACCCCCGCCGGCCTGCCGATCGGCGCGCGGACGCCGGCGGAGATCGCCGTGTCGGTCATGGCGGACGTGGTCCGCGCCCGCCGGGTCGAGCGGTCGGGCGTCGCGCCCTCTGCGGAACCGGCTGCGGACCGGACGGTGGACCCGGTCTGCGGGATGGAGGTTGCGGTGGGCCCGGACACCCCGCACCTGAGGGTCGAGGGTCGGGACTACTGGTTCTGCGGCCCCGGCTGCCTCCGTGCCTACGAGAAGGAGCATGCGCGATGTTCGTGACCGGATTGGTGCTGGCGGCGGGGGCCTCGCGCAGGCTCGGTCGGCCGAAGCAGTTGCTGCCCTACCGCGGCGCCACACTTCTCGATGCGAGCCTTCGGCTCGCGCGATCCTGCAGCTTCGACCAGCTCCTGGTCACGGTGCCAGGGTCGGCGGAGGCGATCGAGTCGACGGTGGACTTGCACGGTGCCACCGTGGTGCACTGCGGCGAGTCCGGCAGTGGCTGCTCGACGTCCATGAAATCTGCTGTGGCGGAGGTTGATCCGCGCTCCGACGGGATCGTGTTGCTGCTGGGGGACCAGCCGGGGATCGCGGCGGAGTCCGTGGCGGCGCTGGTCGCGCGGGTATCGGCTGACACGATCGGCGTCTGCCACTACGACAACGGGCGGGGCCATCCACTGTGGTTGGGGCGCTCGGTGTTCGGGCGGCTGGCGACGCTGCACGGCGACAAGGCGGTGTGGAAGCTGTTCGATTCCGCGGCGGCGGTGGTCGTCGAGGTTCCGGTGCCGGGCGAGGTGCCCGCCGACGTCGACACCTGGGACGAGTACCGGCTTCTGCTGGACCGGGACCGGGACCAGGACCGGAATGCGTCGTGACGGACCCGCAGTTCGCGGACATCGCCGACGTCGTCGCACGGTTCGACGCGCAGGACTACCTGCTCGACGAGGGTACGGCGGCGGCGATCTACCTCGCGTCCGCGCTGGGACGTCCCCTGCTGCTCGAGGGTGAACCGGGCGTGGGCAAGACCACTGCGGCGAAGGCGCTGGCCGCAGCGCTCGGCGCCGAGCTGATCCGCCTGCAGTGTTACGAGGGTCTGAGCGCGGCCGAGGCGCTGTACGACTGGAACTACCCGCGTCAACTGCTGGCCATCCGGTTGGCGGAGTCGCGCACCGAGCGGCTCGACGAGGCCGACCTGTTCACCGAGGAGTTTCTTCTGGAGCGGCCGATCCTGCGGTGTGTTCGACATCGGGGCGGTGCGACGCCGGTGCTGCTGGTCGACGAGATCGACCGTGCGGACGACGAATTCGAGGCGTTGCTGCTCGAGTTCCTCGGCGAGGCCGCGGTGACGGTGCCGGAACTGGGGACCTTCGCCGCGCAGGCACCGCCACGGGTGGTGCTGACCTCGAACCGGAGCCGCGACTTGCATGATGCCCTGCGTCGCCGCTGCCTGTACCACTGGATCGACTATCCCGAACCGGACCGGGCGGTGGCGATCCTGCGCCGTATCGTGCCCGCGGCGAACGAGGCGCTGATCGCGACGGCGGCCGCGTTCGTGGGCGAGGCGCGGCGGCTCGACCTCGACAAGCCGCCGGGCGTCGCGGAAGCGATCGACTGGGTGGCGGCGCTCGCAGCGTTGGGCACCAGCGAACTCGTCCGGGGTGACGCGGCGGCGAGTATCGGGGCGATCGCCAAGACACCCGACGACCGGGTCGCGATCCTCGCACTGCTCGACAACGCCGATTTCGACCGATCCGGTACCTGAGACGAAGGAGCGCAGGCGAATGAAGCTGCAGCACGAATTCCCGGTCAGTGCACCGGTGGACGTCGCGTGGGAAGCGCTCACCGACCTGGAGAGTGTTGCGGGGCTGCTTCCCGGGGCGGAGCTGACCGGACGCGACGGCGACGCGTACCTCGGCCGGGTCAAGGTGAAGGTCGGCCCCGTCGTGAGCGAGTTCGCCGGACGCGCGGTGTTCCAGGCGAAGGACGACGCGGCGCACCGCGCGGTGATCGAGGCCAAGGGGCGGGACTCTCGGGGCGGCGGCAACGCGTCGGCGACGATCACCGTGGCGCTCGACGAACACGAAGGCCGGACCTCGGCGACCGTGGACACCGACATGAAGGTCGTCGGCAAGCTGGCGCAGTTCGGCAGCGGGGTGATCACCCAGGTCTCGGAGAAGCTGATGGACCAGTTCGTGGACGCGCTCGAGGTCAAGCTGTCCGGCGGTTCCGAGCAGCCGACCCTCACCGTCGTCCCGACCCCCGGCGAGCGGGAGGGGCAGGCGGGTCCGGTGCCACCACACGCGGAACCGGAGCCGCTGGATCTCGTGGCGCTGGCCCGGCCCGCACTCGTCCGCTGGTTGCTGCCCGCCGTCGCGGGGCTGCTGGCAGGAATCGCGGTCGCGACGGCGATCCGGCTCCTTCGACGACGATGAGCACCGCCCCGATCGCCCGCCGAATCGACCTCGCGGCGTTCTCCGTCTCGTTGACCGGTCGGCTGCGGGCCGCGGGGATCGGGGTGACGGAGGGCGCCGCCGCCGAGTTCGCCCGCGCGCTCGCGCTGCTGCGGCCAGCCACGGTGTCCCGGCTGTACTGGGCAGCGCGGCTGACCCTGGTGCGCAGACAGGGCGACCTCGCCCGGTTCGACGAGGTGTTCGCGGCGGTCTTCGGGGGCGGGCTGCTCACGGTGGCGCCGGCGGCCCGCGGGCCGAGCTCGGCGTCTCCGCCGAACCCGCGGGGCACCGCGGTCACGCTGCGGGCGGGGAGCGTCGGCGCGGGGCTGCCCGGGATGGGTACCTCCGTGTCCGCCCCGGCCGTCATCCGGGCAGCCCGCGACGAGGACGGGCAGATCGATGTCGCCGCGGACCGGCTCCCGAGCCGCGTGGTCGCGGTCGACGGCCGGCCGTTCGGGCAGTTCGAGGAGGACGAACTGCGGGAGTTGCGTGCCTGGCTGGACGCGGCCGCCGCCGGGTGGCCACAGCGGCGCACCCGGCGCGAACGCCCCCATCCGGCGGGGCGTCGGGTCGCCCTGCGCGAGACCATCGCCCGATCGAGGCGGACCGGGTGGGAGGCGGTACGGATCGTGCGGACCCGGCCGGTGCCCCGACCACGGCGGATCGTGCTGGTGTGCGATGTCAGCCAGTCGATGCAGCCGTTCGTCGACGCCTGCCTGCACCTGATGCGGGCGGCGGTGCTCCGTGGCGACGCGGAGGTCTTCGCGTTCTCGACGCGGCTCACTCGGCTCACCGCCGTGCTGGCCCACCGGTCCGGTGGCGCCGCCGTCGCGCATGCCACCGCGACCGTCCGGGACCGGCTCGGCGGCACGCACATCGCCGGCAGCCTGCGCGAGCTGCTCGGCTCACACCACGGAAACGCCCTGCGGGGGGCGGTGGTGGTGATCGCGTCCGATGGCTGGGACAGCGATACCCCAGAGGAACTCGGCGTCGCGATGGCGCGGCTGCACCGCCGGGCCTACCGGGTGATCTGGCTCAACCCGCGGGCCGGGGCGCCGGGGTACCGGCCGCTGGTCGGCGCGATGGCCGCGGCACTGCCGCACGTGGACGAGTTCGGCGGCTTCGCCGAGTCATTCCCCGTCGCTCCGCTCGCCGAGTCATTCCCCGTCGCTTCGCTCGCCCCGGCGGCGTCCTACAGGTGACGGGTGGTGTCGATGCCGAGGGACATGCCGGCGAGGCCGCGGGAACGGACCGCCAGCTTCTCCGCGATCTCGCGCAGCGCGGTGCCGGCCGGGGAGTCGGGGGCGCCGAGCACGATCGGCACGCCCTCGTCGCCGCCCTCGCGGACGGCCTGCTCGAGCGGGATCTGGCCGAGCAGCGGGACCTTCGCGCCGACAGCCTTGGTCAGGCGGTCCGCGAC
>NZ_JBHZAH010000150.1:0-10373 GCF_042754225.1 Rhodococcus sp. NPDC059234 | reverse complement strand
TCCGGTCCGGTGGACAGTTGGTAGAGCGCGTGGGTGGTGGCGACCGAGGTGCCGTTGGGGGAGGTGGAGATGCTGTTCTCGACGCGTTCGCCGGCGGGCAGGGGTCAGCGAGGCGGCGATGCGCAGAGTGTTCTTCGGCACTGACGCATGATGCCCGTTCGCATGTGAGAACTAATACGTTTCGGGGTGATTCGGTATCAGGTGAACTTGAACAGTCGCGTCGCCAGCCACGCGGCGACCGAACCCCACACGGCGAGCACCACGATCGCGAAGACGTCGACCGAGCCGGACAGTGCGTGGTCGAGCGCCTCCGCGAGTGCGCCGGAGGGGACGAGCCGCGCCGCGGTGTGCAGCGAACCGGGAATCGAGTCGGCGGAGGCGAACACCACGCTCCCGATGCCGGCCATCACGAACCACAGCACGTTTGCGAGGGCGAGCACGATCTCCGCGCGCAGCGTCCCGCCCAGGAGCAGTCCGAGTGCGGCGAAGGCGGCGGTACCGAGTGCGATGACGACCGCACCCAGCAGGAGTCCCGTCACGTCGGGCCGCCAGCCGAGCGCGAACCCGATGGCGCCCAGGATGATCGACTGCAGCGCGACGACGATCACCACGGCCGCGCTCTTGCCCGCGATGATGCCCCACCGCGGCAGCGGGGTGGCGCCGAGGCGTTTCAGCGCGCCGTAGCGGCGGTCGAATCCGACCGCGATGGCCTGGCCGGTGAAGGCGATCGACATGATCGCGACCATCATCACGGCCGGCAGCACCCGGTCCACCCGCGGGTCGCCGAGATCGCCGATCGGCATCAGCGAGAGCCCGATCAGCAGGGTGATGGGGATGAACAACGCCAGCAGCAGCTGTTCGCCGTTGCGCAGCAGCAGGGTGAGCTCGAGCTTGGTCTGCGCGGCGAGCATCGGGAGCGGCGCGTTGGGTTTCGGGTCGGCGGTGAAGGTCCCGGGTGCGAAACGGTTGTCCGCGAGGCGGTCCTGGTCGGTCATGCTCAACCCCTCAACTCCTTGCCGGTGAGGTCGAGGAAGACGTCCTCGAGCCGGCGTTGGTCCACGCGCAGTTCGGTGGCCAGTACGTCCAGTTCCGCGCACCAGCTCGTCACGGTGACCAGTACGCCGGGATTGATCTCGCCCTCGACGACGTAGTTTCCGGGGGACAGCTCGCGCGGGACGAAGCCCGCGGGCAGTGCGGTCTCGAGACCGCTCAGATCGAGGTGCTGGGGCGCGGAGAACCGCAGCTGGCCGTCGGCGCCGTGCCGGGTCAGTTCGCTCGGCGTGCCCTCCGCGACGATCCGGCCGTGGTCGATGATCACCAGCCGGTCGGCGAGCGCCTCCGCCTCGTCCATCAGGTGGGTGGTCAGCAGCACCGCGACGCCGTCGCGGCGCAGCGCCTCGATCAGCTCCCACACCATCAGCCGCGCCTGCGCGTCGAGTCCGGCGGTCGGCTCGTCGAGGAAGACGAGTTCGGGGCGGCCCACCAACGCGCAGGCCAGGGCCAGTCGTTGCTGCTGACCGCCGGACAACCGCCGGTACGGGGTGCGGACCGCATCGGAGAGTCCGAGTTCCCGCAGCAGCCACTGCGGGTCGAGAGGGTTGGCCGAGTACGCGGCGACCAGGTCGAGCATCTCGCCGGCCTTCGATCCCGGGTAGGCGCCGCCGCCCTGCAGCATCACGCCGATGCGCGCGCGCACCTCGCCGGAGTCCGCGATCGGGTCGAGCCCGAACACCCGCACGGTGCCGGCGTCGGGGCGCAGGAAGCCCTCGCACATCTCGACGGTGGTCGTCTTCCCCGCGCCGTTGGGTCCGAGAAGCGCCAGCACCTGGCCGCGTTCGAGGGACAGGTCCAGGCCGTCGACGGCGGTGACGCCGCCATAGGTCTTCACCACGCCGTCGAGGCTGAGAACGGGGTGCGTCGCGTTCGACGCCGGAGAGCTCACGGGGTCCCAGCCTAGGCGTCGGCAGTTTGCCGCTGGTTCGACGCCCCGGAGTCGGAGCGCCACGGCAGCCGGTTCCGGGTGACGAAGATGAGTGATCCGCAGACGAGGATGGTGACGATGGCGGCCTGCACGATCACGAACGGCTGGTACTCGCCGCCGTTCGGCATGACCATGAGGCTGACCACCGAGGAGAACGCGATCGCCGGGAGGCGGAACGCCGGCCGCGTCGCCCAGGCGGCCAGCGGGATGACGGCCCACAACAGGTACCAGGGCTGAACGACCGGGAACAGCAGGACCAGCACGCCGAGCGAGACGCCGAGCGCGCCGACCGGGTGGATCCGGCCGACGAGGACGGCCACGAGCATTCGCAACGCGACGAACGCCGCGGCCAGCGCCGCGATCGGACGGGTCAGGCTGAGCACCGCCGTGGTGTGGTCGCCGAGGCCGAGGAGCACCCCGGCGAGTCCGGTCCCGAGACCGAGCAGCGTCGGCAGCGACATCCAGCTGCGCACCTCGTTGGCGGTGCCGAGGGTGTCGAGACTGAGCCAGCCGAGTCCGAGCCCGCTGGCCAGGCTGACGGCGAGCACGACCACCGCCGTCACGGCGAGCAGCAGGGCGGCTGCGGCGACCACCGATCGCACTCGGCCGCCCCAGCGCCTGGCCAGTGCCATGCCGAGGAACCCGAGCGCGAGCAGCGACGGGATCTTCACGGTGGAGGACAGCGCGATCAGTGCCACGCCGGACAGCAGATACGTCAGCGATCTGCCCCGGATCGGGTCGGCGCCCTCGACCGCTCGCAGCGCGATCTCCATGCCGGCGAGCATCAGTCCGAGCATGAGCGCCTCGTTGTGGATCCCCGCGACCAGGTGGAACAGCAGCAGGGGGTTGGCGGCGCCGAGCCACAGGGCGGTCACGCTGGCCACTCCGCATCGCTTGGCCAGTCGCGGCAGTGCCCACACGATCAGGGCCACGCCGACCAGCGCGAGCAGCCGGTGCAGGAAGATCCCCGCGACGATGTTCTCGCCGGTCAGCGCCGAGATGCCCTTGCCGATCCAGAGGAACAGGGGGCCGTACGGGGCCGGCGTGTCGCGCCAGATGTTCGGCACTGTCCGGGTCAGGACGTGGTCGACGCCGAGCGCGCCCGCCGGGCCGATCGCGTACGGGTCGAGTCCGCGAGCGGCGATCTCACTCTGCGCGAGGTAGGAGTAGACGTCCTTGCTGAACATCGGCGGGGCGACCGTGAGCGGAATCACCCACATCAGCAGGGTGCGGTCCATCTGCGATCGGGTCAGCCGCCGAATCGCGGTCCCCTCGCGGAAGTTGCCGATCGCGAACCGGCCCAGCAGCAGCCAGGCGAGCACGACCATCGCGCTGCCGGTCAGGGTGATGGTCATGGCGACGCTCGGCATCCGTGCGGGCAGGCCGAGAATGCGCAGGCCCTGGACCGGGTTCTGCAACACGGGCTGGGCACCCGCGCCGAGCGCGCCGAGGGCCATGAGCAGGGCGCCGGTCGCGCCGAACCGCCGGACTCCGCGCAGTTGGGCGGTCTCGCGAGGGTTGAGGCCGGGGGCTTCGGGCTCGTCGCCGTGCAGGCTGGACACCTCGAAGCCGTGGTGGCGGCCGTCGATGCCGAGCGCACGCCGACCGAGGGTCAGCACGCGGTCGCGGAACTCGTGCGGGGCAGTGGAGCCGGGACCGGCGCCTGGGGTGTCACCGGCGTCCGGTGCGTCGTCGGTCTTCGGCACAGCGTGAAGAGTAGCGGTGTAATGCAGGGCACCCTTGGTGGACCGGCGCAGACAATTCCGTCACACTGGTGTTGTGAAAACGGCACCGGCCCCCGAGTCGCGGAGTGAAGTCGCAGGCAGTGCGCCTGTTCTTCCTGCGCGCGGTGGTGCGTCGACGCCCAGCGCGATGAGCCACGAGGGGCACACCCGGGCCGCGGTGGTGCAGCTGCTGCTCGAGCAGGGACCCATCACCGCCACCGAGATCGGTACCAACCTGGGCCTGAGCGCCGCGGGCGTTCGCCGTCACCTCGAGGCCCTGATCGACGCGGGTGAGGCCCGCTCGACCAGGTCCGCCAGCTGGCAGCAGAAGGGCCGCGGCAGGCCCGCCAAGCAGTTCCAGCTGACCGCCGCGGGTCGCTCGCGGCTCGGCCACTCCTACGACGACCTTGCCGGCGCGGCGATGCGCCAGCTCCGCGAGGTCGGCGGCGAGGACGCGATCGTCGAGTTCGCTCGGCGCCGCGTCCAGACCATCGTCGCGGACATCGACCCCGTCGCCAAGCACGACGCGGGCGAGGTCGAGGCCACCGCCGACGCCATCGCCGACGCGTTCACCAGCGCCGGCTTCGCCGCAACCACCAGACCCGTCGGCAACGGGGTGCAGATCTGCCAGCACCACTGCCCGGTCTCGCACGTGGCCTCGGAGTTCCCGGAGCTGTGCGAGGCGGAGACGCAGGCCTTCGCGGAACTGCTCGGCACCCACGTGCAGCGCCTGGCGACCATCGCGAACGGAGACTGCGCCTGCACGACGCACGTTCCGCTCGTCCCACCGGCCGCGACGCATCAGGAAGCGACCTGACCGGATCGGCGTGCCCGCGCCGTTGAGGCACTCAGCGACGTCGAGCCCCCCAGCAACACAGAACGCGAAGTAGCAACCCCCCGCCGGTGCCCAGCCCGCATCGGTACGCAACAAGACTCCGGAAGGAGCTCGCATGACCGTCACCCAAGACCAGGCAGCCGGACAGCAAGCAGGCCTGACGCAGGACGAGGCCATCGCCTCGCTCGGCCATTACGGCTACGGCTGGTCCGACTCCGACGTCGCCGGCGCCAGCGCGCAGCGCGGTCTGTCCGAGGCCGTCGTGCGGGACATCTCGGCCAAGAAGAGCGAGCCCGAGTGGATGCTCGACATCCGGCTCAAGGCGCTCAAGACCTTCGACAAGAAGCCGATGCCGCACTGGGGCTCGAACCTCGACGGCATCGACTTCGACAACATCAAGTACTTCGTGCGGTCCAGCGAGAAGCAGGCGGAGTCCTGGGAGGACCTGCCCGAGGACATCAAGAACACCTACGACAAGCTCGGCATCCCGGAGGCGGAGAAGCAGCGCCTGGTCGCCGGTGTCGCGGCGCAGTACGAGTCCGAGGTCGTCTACCACTCGATCCGCGAGGACCTCGAGAAGCAGGGCGTGATCTTCCTCGACACGGACACCGGGCTCAAGCAGCACCCGGAGCTGTTCAAGGAGTACTTCGGCTCCGTGATCCCGGCGGGCGACAACAAGTTCTCCGCGCTCAACACCGCGGTCTGGTCGGGCGGCTCGTTCATCTACGTACCGCCGGGCGTGCACGTGGACATCCCGCTGCAGGCCTACTTCCGGATCAACACCGAGAACATGGGCCAGTTCGAGCGGACCCTGATCATCGTCGACGAGAACGCCTCCGTGCACTACGTCGAGGGCTGCACCGCGCCGATCTACAAGTCCGACTCGCTGCACTCCGCGGTCGTCGAGATCATCGTCAAGAAGGGCGGCCACTGCCGCTACACGACCATCCAGAACTGGTCGAACAACGTCTACAACCTGGTGACCAAGCGCACCAAGGTGGACGCGGGCGGCTCGATGGAGTGGATCGACGGCAACATCGGCTCCAAGGTCACCATGAAGTACCCGGCCGTGTGGATGATGGGCGAGCACGCCCGCGGCGAGGTGCTCTCCGTCGCGTTCGCCGGCGAGGGCCAGCACCAGGACACCGGCGCGAAGATGCTGCACCTGGCGCCGCACACCTCGTCGACCATCGTCAGCAAGTCCGTCGCCCGCGGCGGCGGCCGCGCCTCCTACCGCGGCCTGGTCCAGGTCAACAAGGGCGCGCACGGCTCCAAGGCGACCGTCAAGTGTGACGCGCTGCTGGTCGACCAGATCTCGCGCTCCGACACCTACCCGTACGTCGACATCCGCGAGGACGACGTGTCGATGGGCCACGAGGCGACCGTGTCCAAGGTGTCCGAGGACCAGCTGTTCTACCTGATGAGCCGCGGCCTCACCGAGGACGAGGCGATGGCCATGGTGGTGCGCGGGTTCGTCGAGCCCATCGCCAAGGAGCTGCCGATGGAGTACGCCCTCGAGCTCAACCGCCTGATCGAACTGCAGATGGAAGGGGCGGTTGGCTAGTGAGCAACCCCACAACAGGAGTCATCGGCGCGGTCGCGGGCGAGAACACCGCCCGTCCCGCCACCAACAAGGGCGAGGTGTTCACCTCGTTCGACGTCAACGCCTTCGAGATCCCCGCGGGCCGCGACGAGGCCTGGCGGTTCACCCCGCTGCGCCGGCTGCGCGGCCTGCACGACGGCTCGGCCGTCACCTCCGGCGCGGTCACCGTGGAGGTCCAGGCCGTCGACGGCGTCACCGTCGAGACCGTCGGCCGTGACGACGCGCGCCTCGGGCAGGCCGGTGTGCCCGCCGATCGCGTCGCCGCGCAGGCGTACTCCAGCTTCGAGTCCGCGACCGTCGTGACCGTCGGGACCGAGCGCGAGATCGCCGACGCGGTCAACATCGTGGTGACCGGCCCCGGCGCCGACAAGGTCGCCTACGGTCACCTGCAGGTGCGGCTGGAGGCCTTCGCGAAGGCCACCGTCGTGCTGGATCAGCGTGGCAGCGGAACCTACGCGGAGAACGTCGAGTTCGTCCTCGGCGACAGCGCCAAGCTGACCGTCGTCGCGGTGCAGGACTGGGCCGACGACGCCGTGCACGTCGCCGCGCACCACTCCCGCCTCGGCCGCGACGCGGTGCTGCGGTACACCTCGGTGTCCCTCGGCGGTGACCTCGTCCGGCTCACGCCGGTCGTCAAGTACGACGGACCGGGCGGCGACGCGGAACTGCTCGGCCTGTACTTCGCCGATGCCGGACAGTTCTTCGAGCAGCGCCTGCTGGTGGATCACTCGCAGCCGCACTGCAAGTCGAACGTCGTCTACAAGGGCGCGTTGCAGGGCGACCCGCACTCGGGCAAGCACGACGCGCACACCGTGTGGGTCGGCGACGTGCTGATCCGGGCCGAGGCCGAGGGCACCGACACCTTCGAGCTCAACCGGAACCTGGTGCTCACCGACGGGGCGCGCGCCGACTCGGTGCCGAACCTCGAGATCGAGACCGGCGAGATCGTCGGCGCCGGACACGCCAGTGCCACCGGGCGTTTCGACGACGAGCAGCTGTTCTACCTGCGCTCGCGGGGCATCCCGGAGGACCAGGCCCGCCGTCTGGTGGTCCGCGGCTTCTTCCACGAGATCATCAACCGCATCGCCGTACCGGAGGTGCGCGAGCGCCTCGAAGCCGCCATCGAGGTCGAGCTCGCCGCGGTCGGCGTCTGATCGTCACGCCGAATTAGTCGCCGACACAACACTTCTCAAAGGAATTCTTGAATGACTACCCCTGAAACCTCCGTTCTGGAGATCAAGGACCTGCACGTTCGCGTCGCGCAGACCGACGAGAACGCCGAGCCGATCAACATTCTCAAGGGCGTGAACCTCACGGTCCGCTCGGGGGAGACCCACGCCATCATGGGCCCCAACGGTTCCGGCAAGTCGACGCTGTCGTACGCGATCGCCGGTCACCCCAAGTACGAGATCACCTCCGGCTCGATCACCCTCAACGGCGAGAACGTGCTCGAGATGAGCGTCGACGAGCGCGCCCGCGCCGGCCTGTTCCTGGCCATGCAGTACCCGGTCGAGGTGCCCGGCGTCTCGATGTCGAACTTCCTGCGCACCGCCGCCACCGCCGTCCGCGGTGAGGCACCCAAGCTGCGGCACTGGGTGAAGGAGGCGAAGGAGGCGATGACCGAGCTCGAGATCGACCCGACCTTCGCCGAGCGCAGCGTCAACGAGGGCTTCTCCGGCGGCGAGAAGAAGCGGCACGAGATCCTGCAGCTGGGCCTGCTCAAGCCGAAGATCGCGATCCTCGACGAGACCGACTCCGGCCTCGACGTCGACGCGCTGCGGATCGTCTCCGAGGGCGTCAACCGGTACCAGGAGCGCGAGCACGGCGGCGTCCTGCTGATCACCCACTACACCCGCATCCTGCGCTACATCAAGCCGCAGTTCGTGCACGTGTTCGTCGGCGGCCAGGTCGTCGAGTCGGGCGGCCCCGAGCTGGCCGACGAGCTCGAGACCAACGGCTACGTCCGGTTCACGCAGGCCGCGGCGGCAGGGGCCTAGTTCCATGACCAGCACCGTGCGCGCGCTGGACGTCACCAGCATCCGGGCGGACTTCCCGATCCTGGCCCGCACGGTGCGGGACGGGAAGCCCCTGGTGTACCTGGACTCCGGCGCCACCTCGCAGCGACCGGTCCAGGTGCTCGACGCCGAACGCGAGTTCCTCACCACCTGCAATGCGGCTGTGCACCGCGGTGCGCACCAGCTGGCCGAGGAGGCGACCGACGCCTACGAGGGCGCGCGGGCGGCCATCGCCGCGTTTGTCGGCGCCGATCCGGACGAGTTGACGTTCACCAAGAACGCCACCGAGTCGCTGAATCTGGTGACCTACGTGCTCGGCGACGACCGTTTCGAACGGCACGTGGGCCCGGGCGACGAGATCATCGTCACCGAGCTCGAGCACCACGCAAACCTGGTGCCGTGGCAGGAGCTGGCCCGGCGGACCGGTGCGACCCTGCGCTGGTACGGCGTCACCGACGACGGTCGCATCGATCTCGACTCGCTCGAGCTCACCGACGCCGTCAAGGTCGTCGCGTTCACCCATCAGTCGAACGTCACCGGGGCGGTCGCGCCGGTGGCCGAGCTGGTGCGGCGGGCGCGGGCGGTCGGCGCGCTGGTGGTGCTGGACGCCTGCCAGTCGGTGCCGCACATGCCGGTCGACTTCCACGGCCTCGACGTCGACTTCGCGGCGTTCTCCGGGCACAAGATGCTCGGACCGTCCGGCGTCGGCGTGCTCTACGGCAAGCGGGAGCTGCTCACGGCGATGCCGCCCTTCATCACCGGCGGCTCGATGATCGAGACCGTCACGATGGAGGCCACCACCTACGCGGCCCCGCCGCAACGGTTCGAGGCCGGCGTCCCGATGACCTCTCAGGTGGTCGCGCTCGGCGCCGCGGTGCGCTACCTCGACGGCATCGGCATGGACGCGGTCGCCGCGCACGAGCACGAGCTGACGGCGTTGGCGCTCGAGCTGCTCGGCGGCATCGACGGCGTCCGGATCGTCGGACCGCTGACCACCGAGAACCGTGGCGGCGCGGTGTCGTTCGTGGTGGACGGCATCCACGCGCACGACCTGGGGCAGATCCTCGACGACGAGGGCATCGCCATCCGCGTCGGCCACCACTGCGCGTGGCCGCTGCACAAGCGGTTCGGCATCGCCGCGACCGCCCGGGCGTCGTTCGCCGTGTACAACACCGCCGACGAGGTGCACGCCCTGGCCGCGGGCATCCGCCGCGCCCAGGAGTTCTTCGGCGTCACCGCGGCGAGTGAGCCGGTGGTCGACGAGCCGGAGACCGCACCGATCGACGGGGCGTCCTGACGTGCGAATGGAGCAGATGTACCAGGAAGTGATCCTGGACCACTACAAGCACCCGCACGGCCGGGGCCTGCGGGAGCCGTTCGGCGCCGAGGTGCACCACGTGAACCCGACCTGCGGTGACGAGATCACGCTGCGGGTAGCGCTCACCGACGACGGCCGCGTCGCGGACGTCTCGTACGACGGGCAGGGTTGCTCGATCAGCCAGGCGGCGACGTCGGTGCTCACCGACCAGGTGGTCGGCCTTGCGGTCGAGGACGCACTGGTCGCGGTGGATGCGTTCGACTCGATGATCACCAGCCGGGGCACCGTCGAGGGCGACGAGGACCTGATCGGCGACGGCATCGCTTTCGCGGGGGTGTCGAAGTACCCGGCCCGCGTCAAGTGCGCGCTGCTGGGCTGGATGGCATTCAAGGATGCCGTTGTTCGAATTGTTGACGGAGACGGCAGCGGCACCAGCGTGCCGGCTCAGACCGGAGGAGCTTCATCATGACCGACACTCAGGCGAGCGAGCAGACGCCGGAGCAGGCGACCGCCGAGCAGGAGCCGGCCGCGCCGCTGACCCCCGAGCAGCAGGCCGTGATCGACGATCTCGAGGAGGCGATGCGTGACGTCGTCGACCCCGAGCTCGGCATCAACGTCGTGGACCTCGGCCTGGTCTACGGGATCTCCGTGGACGAGAGCTCCGTCGCCACCGTCGACATGACGCTGACCTCGGCGGCCTGCCCGCTGACGGACGTGATCGAGGAGCAGGCCCGCGGTGCGCTGGTCAAGAGCGGGCTGGTCGAGGACCTGAAGATCAACTGGGTCTGGATGCCGCCGTGGGGTCCCGACAAGATCACCGAGGACGGCCGCGAGCAGCTGCGCGCCCTCGGCTTCACCGTCTGATTTCTGCAGCGTCCAGCCGGTAGGTGCCGGAAC